>NZ_AUIU01000014.1 GCF_000423865.1 Thermodesulfovibrio thiophilus DSM 17215 | reverse complement strand
TACAAGATCATCAAGACAGCCTCCTCCTGTTATCATGCTCACTGCCAGTCCCAGTACTGCCTCAGACTCCCTGTATCCACGCTCTCTTTCTTTGACCCTGACTGTGGAATCAATCATCTCTGCCAGTCCAAGCCTGTGGATAAATTCGTCTATGAGGATTCCCCCGCCATGACTGACGAGAGTTTCGTCTTGCTCAAGAATTATCTTGACTCTCTTGGCGGTGTTAATCTTTTTGATCTTCTTCATCTTCACCCTCCAGGTGATAACTTTAAAGATATTTTACATGATATCCAAAACCTTGTGTATATCTGATTTGAAGAACATTAGAAATAATTCAAATAGAAGTTATCGCTGGATTTGGGATATAATTATTCTTCTTCAGTTTAAATAACTTTTGATGGTTTTAATGAGAGGCTTTTAAAGAACTTCTTTCTTTATTTTATTTGATTTTTCAAGAACTTTATTATGCATTTCAATTCGCTTCTGTTTCAATTTATCTCTTATTTCAGGATATTTTATAGAAAGAATCTCACATGCAAGATAAGCAGCATTTTCTGCTCCATTTACTCCTACAGTAGCTACTGGAATTCCGGGAGGCATCTGGACTGTTGAAAGTAAAGCATCAACTCCATTTAGTGCACCACTTGCTACAGGAACACCAATAACAGGAATCACAGTATGAGCAGCTATAAAACCAGCCAGATGTGCTGCCATTCCGGCAGCAGCAATAATTATTTCAATCCCCTGAGTTTCAGATTCTTCCGCATATTTTCTTGCTCTATCAGGAGTTCTATGAGCAGAACAAACATCAATTTCAAAAGTGATATCCATCTCTTTAAAAACTTTTGTTGTTTTTTTCATTATCTCAAAATCACTATCACTTCCCAGGAGAATTAAAACTTTTGCCATTAGTACCTCCTGCTTCTTGCCATTGCTTCAAGACGAGCAACTCTTTCTTCAATTGGAGGATGAGTGCTGAAAAGTTTCATTAAACTTTTACCGGAAAGAGGATTAACAATAAAAAGATGAGCTGTTCCAGGATTTGCATTCATGGGTATTGCCTGTGATGCATAGTGCAGTTTTTTTAAAGCATTTGCTAGATATAATGGATTTCCAGCAATTGATGCTCCTTCTTCATCTGCAGCATATTCTCTTGATCTGCTTATAGCAAGTTGGATAATCATTGCCACTAGAGGTGCAATTATCATCATAAGAAGGGCAACTATAGGATGTCCTCCGCCCTCGTCGTCATCGTGTCTTCCTCCGCCAAAAATTAATGCCCATTGAGCCATTTGAGCAAGATATGATATAGCACCAGCAAATGTTGCAGCAATTGTGCTAATAAGTATGTCTCGGTGTTTTATATGAGCGAGTTCATGTCCTATGACACCGGAAAGTTCTTCCATGGAAAGAATTCTCATAATTCCAGTTGTAACAGCAACAACACCATGCTTTGGTGACCTGCCAGTGGCAAAGGCATTTGGTTGATCAGAATCTATTATATACACCTTTGGCATTGGCAGTCCTGCTTTCTGTGTGAGTCTTCTTATAATACTATATAACTCTGGAGCCTCTGCCTCGGTAATCTCTTTTGCTCTATACATAGAAAGTACTATCTTATGACTGAAAAAGTAGGCGAAAAAGTTCATACCCAGAGCAATTATTAAAGCAAATGTAGCACCCTGCTTACCACCGATTAATGAGCCAACAAATATAAAGAAAACTGTCAGAAAAACCATTAAAACCATTGTCTTCAATGTATGCATAATCTCCCTCCTTTCTTCGTTTATCTCTTAAAAAATTAACATAAAAAATCAAGATAAGTCAAAGAACTTAAGCTTGACAATATTGCAATAAAATAAGATAAAATTCAATGAATTGTTATGTGAAGGAGGAAGAAATGACAAAAGCAGATCTTGTGAATTTTATCTTTGAAAGAGTCGGGTTACCAAAAACAGAGATACAAAAAATAGTGGAGACTGTTTTTGAAACAATGAAGGAAGCTTTAGTAGAAGAAGAAGTGGTGAAAATATCAGGATTTGGTGTTTTTACAGTCAGAAAAAAGGGAAGCAGGATAGGTAGAAATCCAAAAACCATGCAGACCGTTGAAATTAAACCAAGAAAGGTTGTGAGTTTTAGAGCTTCTGAACAATTAAAGAAGATAATTAAGAAAAATATGAGTTAAAATGGGAGAGCCTTTACAGAAAGAGTTTCCTCATAAGTTTTTTTATAAAATTGGAGAAACAAGCAGAATTACTGGATTAGAACCTTATGTTTTAAGATACTGGGAAACTGAGTTCCCATTTTTAAAGCCTGTAAAGACCAGATCAGGGCAGAGGTTGTATACTAAAAAGGATATAGAAATACTGTTTTTGATTAAAAAAATGCTTTATGATGATAGATATACGATACAGGGTGTAAGGCAGAAATTGGAAAAAATGTATAGACTAAATCACTCTGATAAATTAACAAAAGAAGATATAATAGAAAAGGTTAAATATAAATTAAAAGAAATACTTGATATGCTTTCTTGAATCGGGGCGTAGCGCAGCCTGGTTAGCGCACTCGCTTGGGGTGCGAGTGGTCGGCCGTTCAAATCGGCTCGCCCCGATTTTTTAATTATTTTTTAATTAATTGACTAATAATTTACGAGGGGGTATAATTTAAAACAATGCAGGAAACACCTTTAACAGAACTAATTCAACAGAGAACTAAAAAACTTGAAAATTTAAGAAGTGTTGGTATAGAACCATACAATGGAGATTTTCAGCCTTCTGATAGTACAGAGGAGATTATTCAAAAATATGGTGAATTAGACAAAGAGCATCTTGAAAATACAAATATAAACGTTTCTATTGCGGGACGGGTTATTCTTTTAAGGGACTTTGGCAAAGCATCCTTTGCTCATATTCAGGATTCCAGAGGACGAATTCAGATTTATCTCAGAAAGGATATTTTGGGAGAAAAATTCACGCTGATAAAAAATCTTGACATAGGAGATATCATAGGAGTTAAGGGAAGACTTTTCAGAACCAGGACAAATGAATTAACAGTTGAAGTTAATGATGTTGTATTTTTAAGTAAATCATTAAGGCCTCTTCCTGAAAAATGGCATGGTCTTAAGGACATTGAGGCAAGATACAGACAGAGATATGTTGATCTCATTGTAAATCCATCTGTAAAAGAAATTTTTATTAAAAGACAGCAAATAATAAAATATATGAGAGAATTTCTTGAAAATGAGGGTTTTCTTGAAGTTGAAACTCCCATGATGCATACAATTGCAGGAGGAGCACGAGCAAAGCCATTTAAAACATATCATGAAGCTCTTGATATGGAACTTTACCTGAGAATTGCTCCAGAGCTTTATTTAAAAAGACTTCTTATTGGTGGCTTTGAAAAGGTATTTGAAATTGGGAAGAATTTTCGTAATGAAGGAATATCAACAAAGCATAATCCAGAATTTACAATGATAGAGTTTTATGTTGCCTACAAAAATTATCACTGGCTTATGGATTTTACAGAAAAGCTTTTCGGTTATGTTGCTTCAAAAGTCTGCGGAAGCCTTCAGATAGAGTATGGAGATTATATGATTGATTTAACCCCTCCATACAAAAGAGTATCTATGTATGATGCTTTGAAAGAAAAGGGAGTGCCTGAAGAAATTATGAAGAATCACAATCTGGCTTCACAATGGGCTAAACAAAAGGGAATAGAGATTCCTAAAGATAGCAGTCTTACTAAAATTCTTGATGAGATATTCAAAGAAATAGTTGAACCAGAGCTTATACAGCCCACATTTATTATTGATTATCCTGTCGAGCTTTCTCCTCTTGCAAAAAGAAAGAAAGACGATCCTGAACTTGTTGAAAGATTTGAACTTTTTATTGCTGGAAGAGAGATAGCTAATGCTTTTTCAGAACTGAATGACCCTATTGATCAGAAAGAGAGATTTCTCCGTCAACTTGAGGAGAGACTTCAGGGTGATGAAGAAGCTCCAGAAATGGATGAAGATTTTGTAAGAGCTCTTGAAGTCGGGATGCCTCCTGCAGCTGGTGAAGGTATTGGAATAGACAGACTTGTGATGATATTAACAAACACTCATTCAATAAGAGATGTTATACTTTTTCCTCTTTTAAGACCAGAAACAAAATGAGACTTCCTTTTTTTATTGCCTTACGATATCTAAAAAGTCGAAAAAAAGGACTTTCTTTTGGCACTGTAATTTCTATAAGTGGTGTTGCGCTTGGTGTTATGGCTTTAATAGTTGTTATATCTGTTGTAAGTGGTTTTCATGAGGATTTACAGAAAAAAATACTTGGTACACAGGCACATGCTGTTGTTCTGAGCTATTCTGGAGGAATAAGTGATTACAGAAGTTTGATGGAATTATTATCAAACAAAGATGAGATTAAAGCGTACTCTCCCTTTGTAATGGGACAGGTTCTGGTTTCTTCAGGTAAAAGAGCTCACGGACTGTATATCAGAGGCATTATCCCTGAGTATGACAGACAAACAACAGAGATATTCCAGCATATCAAATACAAACATCAGAATTATACAGACCTACCATGGATAATCATTGGAAAAGAGCTTGCCAATCTACTTGGAGTTCTACCAGGAGATACAGTAACAGTTATATCGCCAATGGGAACAATTGGTCCATTAGGTGTTATTCCAAAGGTGAAGAAATTTATTGTTACTGGAATTTTTGAAATAGGAATGTTTGAGTATGATACAAATCTTGCAATAACAGATTTGAAAACAGCGCAGACATTTTTTGATTATGGAGATAAAGTTACTGGAATTCAACTTAAGCTTAAAGATGTTTATAGAGCAGATAAAATTAGCCAAACTCTTACAAAACAGCTGGGAGATTCCTTTTACGTGAAAGACTGGATGCAGATGAACAGGAATCTTTTCTCTGCATTAAAGCTTGAAAAATTCGCCATGTTTGTTATTTTAATACTTATTGTACTGGTTGCGTCGTTTAATATAATAAGTATGCTGATGGTGAACGTTACTGAAAAACAGAGAGATATTGCAATATTAAAATCAATGGGAGCAACAGATAATTTGATAAAATTGATTTTTATGTCTCAGGGTCTTATCATTGGGTTAATTGGAACTTTGTTTGGTCTTGCAGGAGGACTGGCTTTGTGCGAGATTATAAAATCATATGATATTGTTAAACTTCCTGCTGATGTTTATTACCTGAGCAAACTGCCAGTTAAAGTGAAAATTCTGGATGTTGCATTGATATCTGCCAGTGCTCTTTTAATCAGTCTGATTTCAACAATTTATCCAGCTCATAGAGCTTCAAAACTAAATCCTGTTGAGATTTTGAGGTATGAGTGATGTTTCGATTTATAAGAAATATTGGATGTCTCTGTATCATTGTTTTTATTGTATTTTTTATCATAGCTCTGTTATCCGGAGGCGGGAAAATAAGATCAATAGGAGATAAAACAACAGGATTTGTTAAGAAAACATTTCACTACGCAGCAGACAAAGCAGATAACATTCATAAATCTGTTTTAAAAAAAATAGATGATTATGGAAAACCATTTCGTAATGAAAAAAGAGATCCTGATAACAAGAAACCTTAAAAAAAGCTATTTCTCAAAAGCAGGTCCAATTCAGGTATTAAATGGAATTGACTTCATGGCTTATAATAGAGAGATTGTTGCTATTACAGGAGCAAGTGGAGCTGGGAAGAGTACTTTTCTTCATATTATTGGGACTCTTGACCTTCCAACTGAAGGAGAGATTTCATACTTTTTTGATAAGGAAATAAAGCCTTTAAATCTTTCAAGGGATGCTATTGCAGAGTTTCGTAATAGACATATTGGTTTTGTTTTTCAGTTTCATTATCTTTTACCAGAGTTTAATGTGGTAGAAAATGTAATGATGCCAGAGTTGATTGCAACTGATAATATAAGGAATAAAAAAAATCAGCTTGAATTAAAGGATAGGGCAGTTGAAATATTAAAAAAATTGGGGGTAGACCATAGAGTTTATCATCGGCCAGGTGAGCTTTCTGGAGGAGAGCAGCAAAGAGTGGCAGTAGCAAGAGCTTTATTTAAAAACCCTTCATTAGTACTTGCTGATGAACCAACTGGAAATCTTGATTCTAAATCAGCCAATGAACTTTTTGAGGTATTTCAGAATATTAATTCAGAGGCTGGCACAACTTTTATAATAGTTACTCATAATGAATCGCTTGCCCAGAAATGTACAAGAAAATTTAAAATGATTGATGGAATGCTGTTATCCTGATTGATGATAGAAAAAATTTTGATAACTGAACTATATAGAAAGGTTGTAGCAAGACAAATTTTAGTTGATTGTGGTAAGGTTTTTGGATTAATATAAATGTTGAAAAATTTTGAAGGAGGAAGCTAATTAAGATAAAAAAAGAAGGTAGAATATTTGAGCTAAAACCTGATGAGTTAAAAAATTTTTTGACAGAAAATCAGGCAATAGCTGTCAAAGTAAACGGACAACTAAAGGATCTGTCATCTATATACTCCCTTAATGGTGATGAAGAAGTTGAAATTATCTTACCAAAAGATCCTGAGGGTCTTGAGATTTTAAGGCATTCTGTAGCTCATATTATGGCGCATGCAGTAAAAATGTTATTTCCCGAAGTGCAGGTAACAATAGGGCCTGCTATTGAGGATGGATTTTATTATGATTTTGATAGAGATATACCATTTACAGAAGAAGACCTTCAGAAAATCGAAAAGAAAATGCATGAAATTATAAAATCAAGGCAACCTTTTATAAGAAAGGAGTTGTCCAAAGAAGAGGCGATAGATCTTTTTAAGAGTCTTGGGGAGTCTTATAAAATTGAAATCATAAATGAGATTAATGATGATAAAGTTTCAATATACGAAGAAGGTGATTTTATTGATTTATGCAGAGGTCCTCACATCCCACATACAGGTATTGTCAGAGCATTCAAGCTTTTGAGCGTTGCAGGTGCTTACTGGAGAGGTGATGAGCGTAATAAGATGCTTCAGAGAATATATGGGACAGCATTTCCAACGAAACAAGAGCTTGATGAGTATTTGAAGTTTCTCGAAGAAGTTAAAAAGAGAGATCATAGAAAGCTAGGTAAACAGTTGAAACTTTTTGAGATAAGTGATGATATAGGACCAGGGCTTATAATATGGCTTCCAAATGGAGCGATAGTTAGAAAAGTTATAGAAGATTTCTGGAGGGATGAACATTTAAAAGCAGGGTATCAACTTCTTTATACTCCTCATATTGCAAAACTTGATTTATGGAGAAAAAGCGGTCATCTTGATTTTTACAAAGAAAATATGTTTTCTCCTATGGAGATTGACGAGATTTTTTATCAGTTAAAACCAATGAACTGTCCATTTCATATTCAGGTTTATAAGTCAGAACTTCGCAGTTATAGAGAGCTTCCATTAAGATTTGCAGAGCTTGGAACTGTCTATAGATATGAAAGGTCAGGAGTTCTTCATGGGCTTTTAAGAGTAAGAGGATTTACTCAGGATGATGCACATATCTTTTGTAGTGAGGAACATCTTGAGGATGAAATTCAGAAAGTTCTTGATTTTACAGTGTTTATGCTCTCTACATTTGGTTTCAGTTCTTACGAAATTTATATCTCTACAAGACCTGAAAAATATGTGGGAAATCTTGAAAACTGGGATAGGGCTACTCTTGCTTTAGAACAGGCTCTCAAAAATAGAGGACTGACTTATCATATTGACCCCGGGGAAGGTGTTTTTTACGGACCCAAAATTGATATAAAAATAAGGGATGTTCTTAACAGGTCCTGGCAGTGCAGCACAATTCAGGTTGATTTTAATATTCCGGAGCGATTTGATATTACATACAGAGGGAAAGATGGAAAAGAACACAGACCAATTATGATACATAGAGCATTGATGGGTTCGCTTGAAAGATTTATGGGTGTGCTCATTGAGCATTACGCTGGAGCTTTTCCTCTATGGCTTGCTCCTGTTCAGATTGAAGTTATGTCCATTTCTGAGAAACATGTTGAATATGCAACTAAAATTTATAATCGACTTATTAAAGAAGATTTCAGGGTTAAATTGAATGTTGATAACGAAAAAATTGGCTATAAAATAAGGCAGGCAACTTTAAATAAAATACCGTATATGGTGATAGTTGGTGATAAGGAGGTTGAATCCAGGAAGATAACTGTTCGTAAAAGAGATGGAGAGAATTTTGAACTTTTAGAGTTTGAAAAGTTCATTGAGTTTCTCTATACAGACATAAAAGATAAAAAATAATCACTGGAGGTGATAACATAGCAACAAAGGATATTAGAGTAAATGAGGAAATCAGGGTAAAAGAAGTAAGACTGGTTGATGAAAATGGAAAACAATTGGGAGTTGTAAACGTTAGAGAGGCTATTCAGATGGCAAGAGAAAGAGGGTATGACCTTGTAGAAGTAGCACCTAATACAAACCCACCGGTTTGCAGAATCATGGATTATGGAAAATATAAGTATCAACTTGAAAAGAAAACGTCATCAAAGAAAACATCCACTGTAAAAGAGATAAAAATAAGACCACAGATTTCAGACCATGACCTGCAACTCAAAGTTAAACATATTAAAAGATTTCTTGAAGATGGAAATAAAGCAAGAGTAACACTTTTTTTCAGAGGAAGAGAAATTGTTCATTCAGAAACAGGTATGAAAATTTTTGATAAAATAAAAGCTCTTCTTATTGGTTTTGCTCATAAAATTGAACAGGAGCCTCGTCTTGAAGGAAACACCATGAGCATGATTATAGCTCCTGGTAAAGATTGATATTTTATCAAAAAATTTATTAAAATACTTATCTAAACTTGCTGAGGAGGGTTCTTTATGCCAAAACTTAAAACACACAGAGGAGCGGCAAAAAGGTTTAAGGTTACTGGTAGTGGAAAAATCATGCGGAGAAGAGCAAACAAAAGTCATTTACTTACGGGCAAGCCTTCAAAGAGAATGAGACATCTGAGGCATGCAGCTGAGGTCGATGAGACGATGTATAAATCTATAAAATTACTTATTCCATATAAATTTTAACAGGAGGTAAAAATTGGGAACATATACAACTTACCATCCTCACAAGCTCAAAAAGAAAAGAACTCACGGATTTCTTAAAAGAATGAGCACACCCGGAGGAAGAAGAGTTATAAAAAGAAGAAGAGCAAAAGGTAGATGGAGATTAACTCCATAGCTTGTCAATTTTTATTAATTCCAATAAAAATTTACAGAAGGTATATTTCACCACTAATGCCTCCTTCATGTAGGTTTACTCCAACATGTTCAGAGTATGCTGAACTGGCCATTAAAAAATATGGAGTAAGAGGTATTTTTTGGGCAGTAAAAAGGATACTGAAATGTCATCCATTTCATCCAGGAGGATATGATCCATTAAGGTAAAACTATGGAAAACGCAGGATTAAGAGCATTTTTAGCAGTTATTTTAAGCATGGCTATTTTATTTGGGAGTCAATATCTATACACAAAATACTATAAACCCAAAAATATACCTGCTGAAGCTCCTCAGGATATAATAAAAAAAGAAGAGAAAGTGGTTTTGCCTCAACCACAACAGGTTCAACCGGTCCAAAGACAAGCTCCAAAACAGATTGTTAAAGATGCACAATACAAAGAAATTTTAGTTGAAAATGATGTTTTTAAAATCATACTTTCTAATGAAGGCGCAACAATAAAATCAGTTGAGTTAAAAAAGTATAAAGATAAGAATGGAATGCCAATAAAGCTAACTTCTTCTGAAATCAAGGCTCTTTCAATTTTAAAAGACGGAACTGTTAATTATTCAAAAATCATATTTAGTATAGATGATTCAAGGGCTTCCTTGAAAGATTCAAATCAGGCGATGGTTGTTTTTAGTTACAGTGATAATAATATCTTTTTAAAAAGAACATTTACCTTTAATAAAGCTGATTATGTAATCGATGTAAAGGAAGAAGTAAATGGCATGGACAGTTATTATGTAACATTGGGGAAGGATTTTGGTATTTATCAAAAAGAAGATTCACCACACTGGGGTCCTGTAATTTTAAAAGAGACTGATAGAATTGAACTCAATCCAGCAAAGGTAAAAGATGCAGTTACTTATAAAGAAGGTGTAAAATGGATTGCTCAGGAAGATAAATACTTTTTTTCTGCAATTGTGCCAGTAAGTAATTTAAGTCAATTTATTGTGATGCCATATAATGGAGATGCTGTTACAGGAGTTGAATTGCATGATGGTACGAACACTTACAGAGTATTTGTTGGTCCTAAAGAGTATGATTATCTGAAAAAATTTAATGTAGGACTTGAACATATTATAGATTTTGGATTTTTTTCAATAATTTCAAGACCTCTATTCTGGTTTCTAAAATTTCTTTATGGACTTACCGGTAATTATGGAGTTGCTATCATAATACTCACAATTCTTATAAGGATTCCTTTTATTCCAATAGTTAATCGTGGACAGAAATCAATGAAGCATCTCAGTGAACTTCAGCCTAAATTGATGCAACTAAAACAGCAATATAAAAATGATCCTCAGAAATTGCAGAAAGAGATGATGGAGCTTTATAGAAAATACAAAATAAATCCTATGACTGGCTGTCTTCCATTAATTCTTCAGCTTCCTGTGTTTTTTGCTTTATACAAGGTTCTTATAATAGCTATAGAATTAAGACAGGCGCCATTTATGCTCTGGATCAATGATCTTTCTTCAAAAGATCCTTATTATGTGCTTCCAATACTGATGGGTTTAACTATGCTAATCCAGCAAAAGATGACACCTTCTACAGCTGATGCAACACAGCAAAAAATAATGCTGATTATGCCTGTGGTATTTACTTTTATGTTTATAAGCTTTCCATCAGGACTTATTCTTTACTGGCTTATCAATAATATATTTGGAATTGCCCAGCAGTTTTATATAAATAAGAAGATCAAAAAAACTGCGTGATTGCTTCAGAATCTGACACAATAGCTGCCATAAGCACTCCTTTAGGAGAGGGCGGTATTGGAATAATTCGAATAAGTGGAAATGAAGCCATATCAGTTGTAAGTAAAATCTTCAGATCTCCTAGAGGAATAAATCTTAATAATGTAAAAACGCATACAATTCACTATGGTTTTATAGTTGACCCTTTTACAGAGGAAAAAGTTGACGAAGTTCTGGTTACTGTTATGCGGGCTCCAAATACCTATACAAGAGAAGATGTTGTTGAGATAAACTGTCATGGCGGTTACATTACATTGAAAAGAATTCTTGATATTGTTCTTGAACATGATGTTCGTCTAGCAGAACCAGGAGAGTTTACAAAGAGAGCATTTTTAAATGGACGAATTGATTTGAGTCAGGCTGAATCAGTAATTGATATTATCAGGGCAAAAACTGATCAGGCACAAAAAATAGCTCTTGAACATCTAAGTGGCAGGCTTTCAGATAAAATTAACCAATTAAGACAATCCTTGATGAGAATTTGTGCGCATATAGAAGCTTATATTGATTTTCCAGAGGAAGATATTGATGGTCTTACCGAAGAAGCGATTAAAGAGTCAATTAACCATATAATTGATGAAATTAAAAGCCTTGTTGAAGGATATGAAAAAGGGAAAATTTATAGAGAAGGACTTACAACTGCCATAGTTGGAAAGCCCAATGTGGGCAAGTCATCTCTTTTGAATGCTCTTTTGATGCAAGAAAGAGCAATTGTTACAGAGATTCCAGGCACAACAAGAGATATAATTGAAGAATATGTAAATATCAATGGAATGCCTCTTAAAATAGTTGATACAGCCGGTATAAGACAGGCTCATGACATTGTTGAAGCAGAAGGAATAAAAAGAACCATGAAGGCAGTTGAGCAGGCTGAACTTATACTTTTAATTCTTGATTCAAGCAGACCAATAGACTGTCTGGATGAGGAGATTATAAGCAAGATCATAAATAAAAGAGTCATAGTTGTGATAAATAAAAAGGATATAAAAAGCAAAGAGTTCAAGCTTCCGGATTCTCTTAAAGATAAACCAGCACTTGAAATTTCAGCTTTAATGTCAGAAGGAATTAATGAACTTAAAAAACTCATTTTTAAAACAACAATGACAGGAAGATATACACAGGAAGGTTTATTGATAACTAAATTGAGACATAAAGTGGCTCTTGAAGATACATTGAATGCATTGAATAATGCTCTTGAGAGTTTTAAAAGAAAAGAGCCCCTTGAGATTACTGCAATGTTTCTCAGAGAGGGGCTCAGCTTTTTAGGTCAAATTGTTGGAGTTGTTACCACTGAAGAAATTTTAGATCTTATCTTCAGTGAGTTTTGCATCGGTAAATAGTTAATTCCCGCTTACAGTCTGATTTAATATTTCCTGTAATGTTTTTTCATTAACTTCAACTTTATGTTTCTTTTTTAACTCTTCAATGTAGCTATCAAACCAGTCCTGCTGTTTTTTAGCTTTCAGCTGTTCAATAAGCTGAGATTTTATTTGATCAAACTCAACAGGAGTTCCTTTAACATCAGTAACCTTAAATATATAGAGTTCTCCTTTGTAAGTTAAAGGCATACTAACCTGACCTTTTCTCAGACTGAATACAGCATTTTCAATCTGTTGATTAAGTTGTCCTTTTTTAAAAAATCCAATATCTCCCCCAGATGCCTTTGTTTTTTCATCAGTTGAAAGTTCTTTTGCAATTTTTTCGAATTCTTCACCTTTATCGATTTTTTCATAAACTTTTTTAGCTTCATCTTCATTCTTTACAACAATCTGGCTCAGTCTTCGTTCTGTTGGTTTGATAAATTCATCCTTATGTTTATCATAATATTCTCTTGCTTCCTTTTCTGTTACATCCTGCTGTACTGCTTTGAGTTCTTGCTCAAGAAGCATATTTATTAATGTGATTTTTTTAAATTCTTCCATTCTTTTTTTAAAGTCTTCTGATTTGGCCAAACCTTTTTTCTTTGCCTCTTCATATAAAACTTCTCTTTTAATCAATTCATCTTTAAGACGATTTAATCCTTCAGGGGAACTGAGAAATGCCTTTGTCTGAGGAGGAAAGCTTTTAAGGTCTTCCTGAAGGTCTTGTTTGGTAAGTTTTGAAGAACCGGCTTTGATAATTACATCATCTTTGCTTTGACTACAGGCAAAAATAAATGCAAAAGTAAAAAGCAAAATGAAAATTTTAATACCTTTCATACATTGACTCCTTTTAGAATTTTAAATTTATTTAATTTAACATTAAACAGGATTTTCAATCAAATATAAGGTAAGCTTATTTTATCATTTATTAATAAAAATTTTTTCTTGAAAAAGATGTACACTAAATTTTAAACTGAGCAAGAGATGAGTGGAATGGAAATAATTCCTGAAGGTATATATTCTAGAGAAATGAACAAAGTCTATGAAATGATTCCATTGGAAAAAATTCCATGGAATGTTGAAACACCTCCAGCAGTTCTAGTAGAGTTAGTGCAGAGTGGGAAGCTTAAGCCATGCAAGGCAATTGATCTGGGTTGTGGAGCTGGTAATTATGCTATATACCTGGCCGGGAAAGGCTTTGATGTTACAGGAGTTGATATCTCTCCAGTTGCTATAAAGCATGCACGGGAAAATGCTCTTAAAAAAGGAGTTAAATGCAGATTCCTGGTTACAGACCTTCTTGGTGATCTTCATGAAATAGATGAAACATTTGATTTCGCTTATGATTGGGAGTTGTTGCATCACATCTTTCCTGGTGACAGGGAAACATACGCTAAAAATGTACATAAACTTTTAAATCCAGGAGGAAAGTATCTATCTGTATGTTTTAATGAAGGAGATAGAAGTTTTGGTGGCACTGGAAGATATAGAAAAACTGGAATTGGTACTGTTTTGTATTTTTCATCCATTGATGAGCTGATTGTGCTTTTCAAACCCTATTTCAATATTATTGAGGCTAAGATTATCACTATAAAAGGAAAAGGTATTGAGCACTTAGCTAATTATGTTTTTATGGAACGACTTGAAATCTAACTTTTTTAATCTATAATAAAAAATAACATTCAGGAGGTTTTTAAATGATGAAAAAAGTTTTTATCTGTTTATTTTTACTGTTAACCCTGATTTCTGCGACATATGCCTCAGAAAGTAAAAAAGTGCTGATGATTATTGCCTCACAGAATTTCAGGGATGAAGAGTTTTTAACACCAAAACAAATATTTGAAAAGGCAGGATTCAATGTAATAGTAGCATCCTCTTCTCTGAATACTGCTAAAGGCACACTTGGTGCGACAGTTAAACCAGATATACTTATAAAGGATGTAAATGTAAAAACATTTGATGCAGTTGTATTTGTTGGTGGTCCTGGAGCAGAAGAGTATTTTCATAATCCTGTCGCATTAAAGATTGCTCAGGAAGCATACAAAGAGGGTAGAGTAGTTGGAGCAATATGCATAGCGCCTCGGATTTTAGCTGAAGCTGGAATTCTTAAAGGAAAGAAAGCAACGGTTTTTCATTCTCAAATAGAGGCATTGAAAGCAAAAGGAGCAATCCATACCGGAAAGGATGTTGAGGTGGATGGAAAAATTGTTACTGCCTCTGGTCCTAAGGCAGCAGATAAGTTTGGTAACGCGATAGTTAAATTATTGAAATAATCAAATATGGTTATAATTTTATGGAAGAGGTGTTTTTATGAGGCTTAAAGGGAAAAAAGCTTTGATAACAGGTGCTAGCAAAGGTATCGGTTGTGCTGTTGCCATTGGATTTGCAAGACAGGGAGCTGATATCTTTTTAACAGCTAAAGAGGATAAACAGGGCCTGGATGAAGTACTTAAGGAAATTCGTGGACTTGAAGTACAAGGAGAAGGTGGACTTTATGATGCGGCAAATTTTAATGATGTTTAAAAAATTGAGTGGAAAAATTATCAATCTTGCTGCTCCAGCGGCATTCAGAGGGTATTTTGGCGTGACTGATTATGCTTCAGCAAAGGGTGGCATTGTTGCATTCACAAAAAATGTTGCTCATGAACTTATCGATTTTGTTGTCCCTGTTGCTGAAACTCGAATGACTGAAGCCCTTTCAGTCTTTTATGCAAATCAGTTCGGAATTGCTGAAGGCAAAAGGCTTCAAAATCTTTCAAAGGCTGATATACTTGTCAGTACTTTCCTCTTTTTTGCAAGTTCTGATTCTGACTATGTTACAGGACAAGTGCTTGTAGCTGATGGTGGTATGTTTGGATAACTTCTGGATTTTTTGAAATTCAGACAATAAAAAAGAGGAGACATTAACTGTCTCCTCTTAAAAATAAAAGATTAAGATTTCTTGTGGCATTCGTTACATTTTGTTGGAGCTGCTTTTCCAGCTTCTGCCTGTTTCTTATGGCAGTCTATACATGTTTTGTGGTATGCATCCATTGCTTTTGGTGATCCATCTTTTACTTCTGCAGGGTCATGACAATCTGTACATTTCTGTACTTTTACTTTTGGATCTGCTTCTTTGTGATGACATACTTTACAGTCCACTTTGTAATCTGTAGTATGTTTTGCATGATTAAACTTTACAGGAGGAAATTTTGCTCCTTCGAGCTTTAAATCGTAAACATCCTGAGGTTGCTGAGCATAGGCAAGAGAAATTGCAAAAAGAAAGCAAGCTGTCATTAGAATAATCAATCCTTTCGGGGCGGCTTTCAAATTTCTTCACCTCCTTTCTTTTCTTGTATTATATGTTTAATGCTCATCTTCGTAACCTGTAAACATGGCTTTAATATGTGTCATTGGTGTAACTCCAAGTGTTGCGAGGTAGAAATGAACAATTATGAAAGCACTGAAAAATATCCATAGTGCAGTATGAATCAATGTGGCAACCTGAATTCCTCCAATTAAACTCACCACTGAGCCAAAAAGCTGCGGATCCCAGAGCATAAGCCCTGTAATAATCTGGACTGGAATTAGCACTGCCATAATAAACAGATAGGAAATCTGCTGTAATGGATTGAATTTGTTTTCTGGAACAGGATGATGAGGATTTTCATCACCAATCATGATTCCGTAGGCATAGTATTTTGCCTGCCTGATACAAATTTTAATAAATTCAACAGGTTTCCAGAACGGAGGAATATATATCTTGAAGAATTTTCCTGTAAATATGTAATAAACAAACCAGATAAAATAGTTTGCAAGGAGAATAAATCCAAGCCAGCTGTGAATCTGAACTGCAGTTTCAAAACTCATTAACCCTACCTGGTCAACAAATCTTATCTGAACTCCTGTTAAGATGAGAATTATAAATCCTATCGCATTTATCCAGTGCCACACTCTTACAGGTAATGGATGAAGATAAATCTTTTTCATTATTTTCCCTCCTTTCTTTTTCTTCTAATCGGTGCAGTTAGAATTCTGAGTGTTATATGACCTACAGGTACAGCTATTCCACCAAGAACTGCAATAAAGAACAGAATATCAAGAATCTTAATCTTTGTTAATCCAAGTACATAGAAGTCTTTTATATCTGGTATTGCATATACTGAATTCAATGCTGTCCGTTCAAAATCAAATTTAACAGCTTTTGTTCCCTCTTTATTTATTTCAATCTTACCGCTCAACTGAGCTCCAGAGCTGTGGCATACAGCACAATCTTTGACTGTTTTTGATTTTGGTTCAATTTTATGGGCATCATTTGGGTCTAAAACATCAATTCTGCCAGCAAGATTTGCATGGGTCTTTGCTTTTAAACTACTCATAAACTGCCAGAGTTCCTGCTCCTGAATTTTTCCATCTCCATTAAAATCAATCTTGCCCTTTACTTCATTTGAATTTACTCCAAAAATTTTAGCAATTTCATCTTCTGTCAATACTTTTTTCTTAGCCCTGTCAACAACTGTAAGATAAACCGCTTTATTTGTCTGAGTATGGCAGGATGCACAGGATGCTGAATTGAAATGAGTATCAACAAATGTTGTAAGTCTTACAGGAGGATTCCAGAGCCATTTATTATGACTGGTCTTGATATCTTTATGACACCTTAGACAGGAAGCATTGAGATTTGCGATATTAGTTGGCATTACATCGTGAGAGTTATGACATGAAGAGCATACTGGAGCATCTTTTTTACCCTGTTTTAAAGCAAGATTATGAACACTTGAACTAAAAGCATCACCCTCTCTGGTATGACATTTTACGCAAAGTTCATTTCTTGCTGATTTATCAGGTGTTATCCATGAAACTTTGTGATAACCATGACATTTTAAACAATCAGGTGATTGAGCGTTTCCTTTCTTAAAAGCCATTGCATGGATGCTCTTATCATATTTAAGAACTTCCTCTTTATGACAGTTATTGCAAACTTCCTTTGATTTGGCTCTATAATCCGCAATTGAATCAAAGGTTCTCATAGGATGCTGAGTTGTTGAAAACTCCTTATGGCAATCAGTACATTTAAGCTTTTTATGAGTAGAGTTAAGAAGGTCTTCTTCCTTGACCTGTACGGACATAGTTTCACCATTTTTCATCTTCATTGAGATTGCTCTGCTGTGACAATTAAGACAGTACTGTGATTCCGGAAGACTTTTAGCAACTTTAGCTGGTTTAACTCCGTGATAGCCGTGGCATTCTATACATGAAGCAGTTTTTGTTAATGCATAATGCGCTGGATTTTTCTGTAAGTCCTGGTCCTTATGGCACTTTGTGCATATTTGAGTCATTTCAGTGCGATATTGAGCTTTTGTTTTGTAGTTATATATTGGATGATTTATTTTTGAAAAATCACTATGGCACACAATACACTCAAATTTGCCGTGTACTGATTTTTTGATCTCTGATTCGTTTACTTTTAAGGATAATTTTTCTTTGCTTGGCAATGTTTTCGTTATTGCATGTTGATGACAGGTCATACAGTAAGTGGAGAAACCTGCTTTCTTTTTCCAATCCTTCATTGACGTGATGTAATGGGAACCATGACATTCTGAGCAAAAGATTTCATTCTTTTTAACAATCTTTCCGTGAACTTCTGGTTTCATCAAACTATCCTGAGGATGACATTGTAAACAATTCTGAGAAACCTCTTTAGCATATGCTTTTTTACTGGCTATTTTTTTAGGTTTTGGATGATTTTTCAAACTTATATCGGTATGACAGGATGAACAATCCATTGCTCCATGCACGGATTTTTCAAATTTTGAACCATCAATATAAAGCGAAAGGGATTCTTTATTCTCTAATTGTTTTGATAGTGTTTTTACAGAGTGACATCGCAAACAGCTTTTTGTATCATCTGAAACAGCATCTTTAATCGGAAGAAAATACGAAAACAGAAAACAAAAAATAACTAGACTCAAAATCGTTATTCCCCTCATCCCTCGCTCCTTTTTTATTTTTGTTCAAACGTTTGCAACATTATACCACAACATTAAAAGAATATCAATGATTTATTAAACAGATAGTCATAAAAATTTTTTTAAGAATTGATTAAATTGATTAATAGTTATTTTTTATAGAGGGGATCTTCGCAACTGTTTTTGTTGCAATACTCTATGGTTTCTTCAATCTGGGATGCTATTTTTTCTGTAAATCCAACCAGAGCTCTGTTTCCAACAAAAGTAACAGGAACACCGGAGGGTTTAATATTATACGCTTTAGATATTGTCTGGAGAAGCTGTTTTGATGAAGGATTGTACAGAACTTCATAATCTTTAACCTCAAGATTGGAATATTTCTGTTTCAGAGTTAATAGAAAGTGTTTCTCATTTTCGCAGTAAGGACATCCCTCAGCCCAGAAAAGATAAAGTATAATAGGTTTTTTTTTGCTTCCACTATAGGCAGAGGTAATAATTAGAAAAACACCTAATATGACAACTGCAATATTTACAAACTTCTTCATAGAAAAATATAGCACAGGTATGATAAATTAATCAATTATGCCAGTTTAATACTACTATAATTTGATGAGGGAGGATTTGGGTAAATATTCTTTAACGATGAGATTTGACGCTGAAGACTGTCATCCTTTAAGGACAAGGATTCATCGGAGTTCTGTTATTCTTCAGTATATGGATTTTGTTGTAATTGTAAAGAAAACCCTTAGGAGGGATAATGGCTGATTTAAAAAAATTGAATGAAAAAATCTGGAATTTTTTTGCTTCTGTTGATCTTGCTGTGGCACTTTTTATTATTATTTCAATTGGCGCTGCCATTGGAACTGTTATTCCGCAACAATCTGACCCTGAAGCTACGATAAGATTTTTCTCCAGATTTATGTCGCTGAATAGCTCAATGAAACTGTATGAAATAGTAAATCTTTTTGACCTTAACAACGTATACCACAGCTGGTGGTTTACATTTTTGCTTTTTATGTTTGCATTAAACTTAACTGTATGTTCCATTGACAGACTTCCAATTCTGTTAAAATCTTTTAAAACCAGTCCTCAGGCTCTTTTGCCGGAAGTTTTAGAAAAAATGCCTTTAAAAAGAGAGCTCAATCTATCAGCTAATTCAAAGGACTTAGCACAGAAATTGATGGCTGTTTTAAAAGACAAAGGTTTTTCAATATTCACATTTGCATATTCTGATGGTGTGCAGATTCAGTGTAAAAAATGGATTAAAACAAGACTTGCAGTGTACTTAACTCATCTGAGCATTTTCATCATTCTTGTAGGAGCACTCATTGGGACATTTTTGGGTTTAAGAGGTTCCATGAACATAGTTGAGGGAACATCATCAAATCTTGCAATATCCGATGATGGGAAAGCTATTCCGCTTCCTTTTGAAGTAAGGTGTGATAAATTTGAGGTGGAATTTTATGAAAACTCAGCAATGCCTAAAGCCTATAGAAGCTACATTAAAATAATTGAAAATGGTCAACCCGTCACAATTGAAGGGAAAGACAGATTTATTATTGAAGTAAATGAACCATTCGCCTATAAAGGTATCACATTCTATCAGGCAACCTATGGATTTCAACCTGCAGAGCATGCAGAATTCAGATTCACATATTTTGACACAAGCAATAAGGAATACAGAATCAGTGCTAATTTTGAAAAAAGTTTTCAGATTCCGGGAACATCTGTTAGAGCCTCGGTAATAGATTTTTCTCCAGCTCTGGGAATGGATGAACAGGGAAGATTTTTTAATATGAGTTCAGAAATGATAAATCCAGCTGTTCTTGTTCAGTTTGAGTATAACGGGAAAAAATCAGAACAGTGGATACTTGCAAAAATACCTGAGACATGGCAGACACCTTTTGGGAAACTCAAATTTGATGAGCTATGGGGAGCTCAGTTCACAGGGCTTCAACTGAGACGAGATCCTGGAGTGCCTTTGATTTATGCTGGCTCAATTCTAATGTGTATTGGGCTTTTTATAACTCTTTTCCTTCGTCCTGTCAGTTACTTTGTGATGGTCAGAGATAATAAAATCACTTTCTACCATCCTTCAGGCAAGGGAATCATAATGAGAGAGAAAGAAATCGATAAAATAATACAAAAAATTCAAAAGGAGGCATAATGAGTTACCATATAATATCAATTGCAGGACTTCTTTATGTACTGGCAATGCCGGTTTATATTGTTTATGTACTTACAAAAAACAATAAATTAGGATATCTTGCAACAGCTACTCTGTCTGCTGGTTGTCTGATTCACATTTACGGATTTATCCAGAGATTTAAAGAGATGTATGCAATAAATCATTCATTCATGCGAAGCATTCCAATTACAAATCTCTATGAGAGTCTTGTGTTTTTTGTTCTATGTCTTGTAATTGGTTATCTTTTTATTGAATGGAAATACAAAAACAGGAGCTTTGGCGTAATTGTTTCAATACTTGTAGGAATTATAATCGGACTTACAGATTTGCTCGGAATATCAAAGGAAGTGCAGCCACTTGTTCCAGCGTTAAAGAGTAACTGGCTGCTTGCACATGTTACACTGAGTTTTATATCCTATGCAGCCTTTGCTTTGAGTTTTATAACAGCTCTTCTTCATGTAATCATGGTTTCTGAAAATAAAAAATCTTTAAAATACATTTTCTCAACATCAGTATTGAGCATTATGGTTTTCATATTTATATCAATGATAATAGACATTGCTACTGCTTCAAATCCCAGATCTGTCAGAATTTTTCATTCAACACTTGGAAATCAATCAATGTTTATTTCTGTCTTGAGCTGGATATTCCTGATTGCTTTAGTTTTTATATTCTGGAAATTCGGGGATTTTATAACAAAAACACTGAAGGGATTGAAAATTAACTCAGATTTTCTTGAAGATATCACCTATAAAGGGATTGCTTTTGGATTTCCGATATTTACAATTGGTGGGCTTGTTTTTGGAGCAATATGGGCTGATCAGGCATGGGGAAGATATTGGGGATGGGATCCTAAAGAAACATGGTCATTGATTACATGGTTTGTTTATGCATTCTACCTTCATGCTAAATTCATAAAAGGATGGAGAGGAGTAAAGACCTCAATGATAGCAGTAAGCGGTTTTCTTATAACAATATTTACATATCTTGGGGTGAACCTCTTTTTGAGCGGACTGCATTCCTATGGAAGTATGTAGTTTATGTTAATACTCGGAATTGATACATCCTGTGATGATACATCCGCGGCTGTGGTTAAAGATAGAAAGATATTGAGCAACATAGTATCCTCACAGATCAAAATTCATACTAAATATGGCGGAATTGTTCCTGAAATTGCATCAAGAAAACATATTGAATGGATAATGGATGTTACTGAGAATGCTCTAAGCAAAGCAGACGTAGCCTTAAAACATATTGACCTGGTCAGTGTCTGTCACGGTCCTGGACTTATTGGTTCGCTTTTAGTAGGGCTCTGTTTTGCAAAATCTTTAAGTTATGCATCAAAGAAACCCCTTATTGGCATAAATCATCTTGAAGGGCATATTCATGCTATTTTTCTTGAAAAAGAGTATCCTGAATTTCCATTTCTAACTCTCATTGTTTCTGGCGGACACACAAGTCTTTACCGTGTAAATGATCTTAATAGCTATAAAGAGCTTGGAAGAACCCGTGATGATGCTGCTGGAGAAGCCTATGATAAGGTGTCAAAAATGCTCGGGCTTGGATATCCAGGAGGACCTGTAATAGATGCGCTTGCTAAAGAAGGTAATCCTGATAAATATAATCTGCCAAGACCGTATCTTAATGGTAGCTTTGATTTCAGTTTCAGTGGGTTAAAAACAGCTGTCAAGGTTTTATTGATGAAACTTGATGTAAAGGGAAAAAATGTTGCCGAAGATGTTAAAAAAGATATAGCAGCATCTTTTCAAGCTTCAGTAGTTGATGTGCTTATAGAAAAAATAAAATGGGCTGTGTCTTCTGAGAGATTAAACAGGGTTGTTATTACAGGCGGAGTTGCTGCAAATAGCGAGCTAAGAAGACGGGCTCAGATGCTAAAGGAGGAAGGAATAGAAGTTTATCTTCCTTCAAAACAGTTATGTACAGACAATGCTGCTATGATCGCAGTAAGCGGATATCATAGATTTTTAAGAGGTGAAAGCTCCGATCTATTTCTTAATGCAAGGGCTTATTTGCCGCTGTAATATAAAATAATGAGGAGGTCATAGAACAATGAAAATCATTCTTGCATACTCAGGAGGGCTTGATACTTCAGTTGCAATCAGCTGGTTAAAGGAAAAGTATAATGCAGAGGTAGTTGCATTCTGTGCTGATATTGGTCAGGAAGAACAGTTTGAAGAAATTGCACAGAAAGCTTTAAAAACAGGTGCATCAAATGTTTACATTGAAGATTTAAAGGAAGAGTTTGTACGGGATTACATCTTCCCGATGTTGAGGGCAAATGCTATATATGAAACAGGTTATCTTCTTGGAACATCAATTGCAAGACCTCTCATAGCGAAAAAGCAGATTGAAATCGCATTAAAAGAAAATGCAGAAGCAGTTGCTCATGGTGCCACAGGAAAGGGAAATGACCAGGTAAGGTTTGAACTTACATACTATGCATTGAAACCTGATATAAAAGTAATCGCGCCCTGGAGACAGTGGGAGTTTGACTCCCGTAGCAGTCTTATTGAGTATGCTCAAAAACATAATATTCCTGTTCAGGCAACAAAGGAAAAACCCTACAGCATTGATAGGAATCTCTTTCACATAAGCTATGAAGGAGGTATTCTGGAAGACCCATGGAATGAACCACCGGATGATATGTACACAATGGTTCAACCACTACAGAAAGCTCCTGATAAAATCACCTATATTGAGATAGATTACGAAAATGGTGATCCAGTGGCTCTAAACGGTGAAAAGCTCTCTCCTTCTGAGCTCCTTAAAAGACTGAACAAAATCGCAGGTGAAAATGGTATCGGAAAGATCGATATTGTTGAAAATCGTTATGTTGGAATCAAATCAAGAGGTGTATATGAAACTCCTGGCGGAACAGTGCTACAAATAGCGCATAAAGCAGTTGAGTCAATAACAATGGATAGAGAGCTGATGCATTTAAGAGACAGCCTTGTTCCAAAATACACTGAGCTTGTTTACTATGGATACTGGTTTTCACCTGAAAGACAGGCTCTGCAGAAATTGATTGATGAAACTCAGAAAAATGTAACAGGCACTGTCAGACTGAAACTTTACAGAGGTAACTGTATGGTTGCAGGAAGGAAGTCAGTTTATTCGCTTTACAATCAGGAACTTGCAACATTCGAAAAAGACAGTATTTACAATCAGAAAGATGCAGAAGGATTTATAAAAATCAATGCTTTAAGATTGAGGATGGCAAAGAGATTTAATGTTCAGTGAAGAGACAAGATTCTGTCTTGCTTTGAATGAAATAAGAGAGCTCGGTCCTGTTTTAATAAAGAGGCTTTTATTGAAATTCAGCTCTGCCAGAGAGGTTTTCAATGCAGAGATGAAGGAACTTGCCTCTGTGGAAGGTATAGGAGTTGACAGGGCAAAAAGAATAAAAGAGTTTAACAGATGGGAAAGCATAGATAAACTACTCAATCTATGCAAACAGAGGGAGATAAAAATCCACTCTTATCTTGACAGAGAATATCCTCAACTGTTAAAAGAGATTCATGACCCACCTGTGGTTTTATTCTTTAAAGGCGAGATCAAACCTGAAGACCATTTTGGTCTGGCAGTTGTGGGTTCAAGAAGACTCAGTGAATATGGTAGAAGAGTAACAGAACGCATTGCATACGAACTTGCCTCATGTGGATTAACCATAGTCAGCGGGCTTGCAAGAGGAATTGACTGTGTTGCTCATAATGCAGCACTTTCTGCAGGAGGAAGAACTCTGGCAGTTCTTGGAAGTGGAGTTTCCTGCATATATCCATCTGAAAATAAAGCACTTTCCGAAAGAATCATAAAAAATGGAGCTATATTGAGCGAGTTTTATCCTGACGAAGGACCCAGAAAAGAGCACTTCCCCAGAAGAAACAGAATACTTAGCGGGATGACTGTTGGAACAGTTGTTACAGAGGCAACAATAAACTCAGGAGCACTCATAACAGCATCTTTTGCGTTAGAGCAAGGTAGAGAGGTTTTTGCTGTACCTGGAAATATTACATCAAAAAATTCCGAAGGAACAAACAATTTAATTCAAAAAGGAGCAAAAGTTGTAACTAAAAGAGAAGACATACTTGAAGAAATTGGACAGTTTATTCCATCATTAAAAAAGTCAGTAAATGAGAGCCTCATTTACGAGACAGTTGATCTTGATGAAGAAGAAAGAGCTATATTTAATGTACTTGATGAAGCATTGAATTTAGATGAAATCGTATTGAAAACAAACATAAATATAGCAAAAGTTCTTGAGATTCTTCTCAAACTTGAAATAAGCGGATTAATTAACAAAATAGAAGGCAGATACGTAAGGAGGATTTAAATGAAGCTTCTTGATTTTTTAAGAGTTCTTGCAAGACAGCTTATTGATAATGATTACAGTGATGAAGCCCTGAATAACTTTTCTCTTCTTGATATTGACCTGAATGAGGTCAAAGAAGAACTTAACTTTATTGAAGGCAGCGACCTTCTTGATCGCGAGGAGATTGACATGATCAGAGCTCTTCTTGTTTACTTACTTATGAAGGAAACAGACATTTATGATGATGACATATACAGTTTTGTTTTTAGCAGAGGGAAAGAGATAGTATGGAATTAAAAGGTAAAAATCTAATAATTGTTGAATCACCATCAAAAGCAAAAACAATTAACAAAATTGTTGGAGATGATTTTCAGGTTAAAGCATCAGTAGGACACATAAAAGACCTTCCTGAGGATAAACTTGGAGTTGATATACAAAAGGGTTTTGAACCCGAGTACATCATAATTCCCGGGAAAGAAAAAATTGTTAAAGAGCTGAAAGAGTCTGCAAAAAAGGCTAAAAAAATATTCATTGCAACTGACCCTGACAGAGAGGGTGAGGCTATAGCCTACCATATTGCTGAAGAAATAAAAGCTCCAGAAGACAGAGTGTTCAGAGCTGTGTTCCATGAAATAACTCCAAACGCTGTAAAATCAGCAATCGAAAATCCTACAAAGATAGATATAAACAAAGTATACTCCCAGCAGGCAAGAAGGATTCTTGACAGACTTGTTGGTTACAATCTGAGCCCGTTTTTGTGGAGAAAGGTTAAAAAAGGACTTTCCGCAGGCAGAGTTCAATCTGTTGCCTTACGATTGGTTGTTGAGAGAGAAAAAGAGATACTCACATTTCAACCTCAGAACTACTGGACCATAAGCGGAAAGTTTTCCGACGAGCAAAATCAGGTACTTCAGGCAAATCTGTATAAATACAGAGACAGATTGCTTATTGAAAGAAAATCCGAATCATCTTTTGAAAAGGCGAAATTCCTCATTACTGACGAAAAAACCGCCCAGCAGATTGTTCAGGAACTTAAAAAATTAAGCTATACACTTTCCAGTATTCAGAAGAAAAAGAAGAAGAAAAATCCACCTGAACCTTTTCGTACAGCAACCCTTCAGGCTCAAGCATCCTCAATACTTGGATTTTCTCCAAAGAAAACAATGACTCTCGCTCAGCAGCTCTATGAAGGAATAGATATAGAAGGCAACACAGTGGGACTCATCACCTATATGAGAACTGACTCAACAAGGATTGCAGAGGAAGCAACTGCATGGGCAAGAAAACTCATTGAAAAAAGCTTTGGAAAGGAATTTGTTGGAAATGGCACTGGCAGGACATCGAAAAAATCAGCCGGCTCAATACAGGATGCTCATGAATGCATAAGACCTACATATCCGGATAAATCTCCTGAATATGTTAAAAAATATCTTACCAAAGACCAGTATGCTTTATATAAACTAATATGGGTTAGATTTCTCGCAAGCCAGATGGCACCAGCAGAAGTTGAGCAGACCACCTATATCATTGAAGATTTTGATAAGATAGCTCAATTCCGTGTAAGCGGAAGTGTTATCCTGTTTCCCGGTTTCCTTGTGCTATACAAAGATGAAGAATCTGAAGAGGAAAATCTCCTGCCTCAGATTAAAGAAAAATCTCCATTGAAACTTATCGAAGTTAACTCAGAAAAACACACAACAGAGCCTCCTCCAAGATACACAGAGGCAACACTTGTCAGGGCACTTGAAGAAAAGGGAATTGGCAGACCATCAACCTATGCTGCGATACTAAGCACAATTCAGGAAAGAGACTATGTAAAAAAAATCAAGCAGAGGCTTTATCCAACATATCTTGGTTTTGTTGTCAATGACCTTCTTGAGGATAAATTTCCTGAACTTATGGACTATAGTTTTACTGCAAAAATGGAAGAAGACCTTGATAAGATTTCATTGAATGAGGCTCAGTGGAACAGGATAGTTGAGCAATTTTATAAAGAGTTTGAAAAAAACCTCGAAGAAGCAATGAAAATCGCAAAGAGAACAAAGCCTAAAGAGATAATAACCCTGGTTAAATGTGATAAATGCGGTAAGGATATGGTAATAAGATGGAGCAATGGACGACCATTTTTAGCCTGTTCAGGTTATCCTGAGTGCAAGAATACAAAGTCCATAACAAATGATAACAATGGCAGTGAAGCCAGGCCCATTGACAAAGCATGTCCTCAGTGCGGAGCTCAGCTTGTAATCAGAAATGGAAGAAGAGGGGAGTTTATTGCCTGTTCAAAATATCCTGAATGTAAGTATACTCAGCCTATCACCGCACAGATAAAATGTCCTCAGTGTGGAGGAGACATTATAAAGAAGCAGAATAAAAAGGGCAGAATTTTCTGGGCCTGTTCAAAATATCCTGATTGTAAATTCATTCTTCCAAGTGAACCAGTACTGCATGAATGTCCTGAATGCAAGGCTTCTTATATGTTAAAGAGAAGGGATAGAAGTGGAGAGGAATTTTTAATTTGCCATAATAAATCCTGTAAGGTTAAAATAAAACTGAATGAAATCTCAGCTGGGACCGACCCTGCGCAACAGAAAAATGCGAACCCCGCCAGGTCCGGAAGGAAGCAACGGTAAGCATCCATTTCTGTGTGTTGCAGAAGGTCGGTCCCTTTATCAGGATATAAAAAATGGCTTATCTTGGACTTGCGAGAAAATACAGACCTCAAAATTTTTCTGACCTCATAGGACAGAATGTTGTCGTAAAAATTCTACAGAGTTCCTTACAAACAGGGAAAATTTCACATGCCTATATTTTTTCAGGACCAAAAGGAGTTGGTAAAACTTCAACAGCAAGAATTCTTGCAAAAGCTCTGAACTGCACTGACCCTGATAATAAGCCCTGTAATAACTGTCCTTCCTGCATTGCCATAAAAGAGGGTAAGGCGATGAGTGTCATAGAAATAGATGCTGCATCACATACCTCAGTTGAAAACATAAGGGATTTAAGAGAAAATGTTCGTTACGCATCTGCCGAGGGATTTTACAAGGTTTACATCATAGATGAAGCTCACATGCTCAGTCAGTCCGCCTTCAATGCGTTTCTGAAAACTCTTGAAGAACCACCTCCTCATGTGGTATTTGTTCTGGCAACAACTGAGCCAAGAAAAATTCCTCTCACTGTGATAAGCCGCTGTCAGCATCTTCAATTCAGAAGGATTTCTGTTAATCTGATAAAAGAAAGGCTTCAGTTCATCTGCCATGAAGAAAGCATAAATGCTACAGAAGAAGCACTTTATGATATAGCATTAAATGCTGAAGGAAGTATGAGAGATGCTCTAACACTGCTTGATCAGATTACATCCTTTACTGAAAATATAACTCAGGAAGATGTAAGACTGTTGATTGGTGGAACTGACACACAAACTCTCTATGATTTAATGAATTATGTTATAGAGGGTAAGAGGTCAGATATTATATTGAACATAGAAAAACTCAATGACGCTGGAACGGATTTTAAACTGCTTACAAGGGATTTGATTTTTTTTCTCAGAAATATTCTCATTGCTAAGATCACGAAGAATTACAGACTTTGTTTAACTGAATCAGAAGCTCATATAATTGAGGATTTGAGCAGTAAAACATCAGAAGAGCATCTGATACTTCTTCTTAAGGAGCTGATTAATTCTGAAAACTCAATAAAAAATTCGTTTTTTCCAAGAGTCATCTTTGAGATAACACTTCTCAAACTGAGCCTGCTTTCTCATTTCAGAAATATTGATGAAGCAATAAAAGAGGTTAAAGAACCTGTTGAAACTTCGCAAATAAAAAAGCCTCTGCCAGCTCAGTCTGAAAAGCCGGTTCAGGTTACTAAAAAGAGCATGTCAATCTCCAGGATTTGGGGAGAATTCCTTGAAAGACTCGAAGAGCAAAATCATATTCTTGCAACAAAGATAAAGCATGCTGAGGTTAAGTTTGCAAAGGACGAAATCCAGATGATTTACAATGGAGGCGCATCAGTTCATGCTGAATCTGTAAAAGAGCATCTTTCAGAAATCAAAAATCTGTTGAAAGAATCTGGCTTGGATGTTAATATAACAGTACATGAGAAAGAAAATAAACAAAAACAGAATGTCAGGCAGGAGGCTATTGATCATCCTCTTGTCAGAAAAGCATTACAACTTTTTGAAGGAAGAATTTTTAATATAATACCTAAAAAAGGAGGCGGTAATAATGTCTAAAAAGATGTTTGGTGATATTATGAGACAGGCTCAGAAAATTCAGGAGGAGATCCAGAAAAAACAGGAAGAGGTAAAAAAGATCACTGTTGAAGCAACATCAGGCGGTGGAATGGTTACTGTTCAGGCAAATGGAGCAGGACAAATAGTGTCAATCAAAATTGACAGAGAAGTTGTAAATCCTGATGATATTGAGATGCTTGAAGATTTGGTTTTAGCTGCTGTCAATGAAGCACTGAAAAGAGCTCATGAACTTGCTCAGGCTGAAATGGCAAAAGTTTCAATGCCTTTCAATCTTCCTGGAATGCCTGATTTAAGCAGTCTTCTTGGTAAACTATGAGCAATCCTTTAGAAAAACTCATTGACAACTTCTGCAAACTTCCTGGAATTGGCAGAAAGACTGCCCAGAGGCTTGCTTTTTTTGTGATGAGTATGTCTGAAGATGATGCTCTTGAGATTGCTCAGGCAATCATTAATTTAAAAAAAAATGCGAGATATTGCCCTGTGTGTTTCAATATCACAGAAAATGAAAGATGCAATATATGCGCTAACTCTCAAAGAGACCACTCAACAATATGTGTTGTTGAAGAACCAGGCAATATAGTTTTATTTGAAAAAACAGGATACAAAGGCGTGTATCATGTGCTTGGTGGCACCATATCACCTGTTGATGGGTTAACTGCTGATAAATTGAAAATAAAGGAGCTTGAAGAAAGAGTTAAAACCGGAGCAGTCAAAGAAGTGGTCATTGCAACAAGTCCAAACACCAGAGGAGAGCTTACAGCTCAATGGATTGCAGATTTATTGAAACAATATCATGTAAAGGTTTCAAGAATTGCCTACGGGCTTCCAATAGGTATTGACATAGAGTTTGCTGATGAAGTAACATTGTCAAAAGCTCTTGAAGGAAGGAAGCCTGTAAATGTATGAAGAATTAAAAAAGAAAAGAACAGAGCTCGGAAAAACTTTAGAAGAAATTGCCGAGCAGACAAAGATAAAAAAAAGCTGTCTGATTGCAATAGAAGAGGGTAAGTTTGATGAGATGCCAACAGAGGTCTATACAAAAGCATATATTAAAATGTATGCTGAAACTCTCGGAGTTGATTCATCTGCCATTTTAAAAGATTATGAGGAATATCTTAAATCAAAGAAACAAAATGTAGTGAAAATCTCAAGAATTGAATCAAAACCTGAAAAGAAAAAATCAGACAAAAAAAGTTTTTCTTTTTCCTGGAAAATGCCCACATGGGGAGTAACAGCAGTCATTATTTTAGCTGTAATTGTTATCGTGGTTTTATTCCTTCAGTTAGATAAAAAAGACCATACCATCCCACCACCTCCACCTGTAACACAGACACCTTTGTCAACAGAATCAGAAATCGCAAAACTTGAAGAAAAAGCAGAGCAGAAGCAGGAAACTGTTTCCCAGCAACAGTTGCTTAAAATTGAAGCAACAGATAAGGTCTGGATGAGAATCACAATCGATGATAAAGAAAAAAAAGAGTTTCTATTAAATCCAGGACAGGCAGTGGAGCTACAGGCTAAGAAGTCATTTAAACTTCACATTGGAAATGCCGGCGGAGTGAAAGTTCTATTTAACAATAAAGAACTCGACAGACTTGGAGAAACTGGTCAGGTAGTCTACCTTGATCTTCCACAGGATAAAAATTGAACCCTGAGACCATCTCAGAATTTATCAAAAAAGCTGGAAAACCTGTAAGTTTCAGAGAGATATCCGATGCATTTACTCTCAGGGCATCTGAAAGAAAAAAACTCAAGCGAATCCTCAATGAACTCATTGCACAGGGCAAACTTATCAGAAATAGAAAAGGGCTTTATTTTTCTGTTCATGAGGCAAAGCTGGTAACAGGATATTTTGAAGCTCACAGAAACGGGTTTGGATTTGTAATTCCTGATTCTCCGAAAGACACTGACATTTTCATACCGCCCAATGCCACAATGGGAGCAATGCATGGAGACAGAGTTGTTGCAAGACTGGAACACAGAAGGAAAAGAGAAGGAAGAATAATCAGAATTCTTGAAAGAACTGTAAAACGCATTGTTGGAACAGTTGAAAAATCAGGACCGATTTTTTACATTCAGCCAAGAAAGAGAAACATAACCCAGCAGATAATTCTTGCTCCTCAGGATATGAAAGTTAAGCCAGGAGACCTTGTCCTTGCAGAGATTACAACATATCAGGCACTCAATAAACCTCTGGTTGCCAGACTGCTTAAAGTTTTTGAAAAGCCAAAAACACCAAAAGAAGATACTGAAATTCTGGTCTATGAATATGAACTGCCAAAGAGATTTCCTCAAAATGTATCAACTCTTTCAAAAGAAGTTGCTGACAGAGGCATCTCCAGAAGACAGTTTAAAGACAGAGTTGACCTGAGAGATCTTCCAACAGTAACAATAGATGGCGAGAATGCAAAAGATTTTGATGATGCTGTCTCAATCAAGAAAACAAGAAATGGCTTTATTCTGTGGGTTCACATAGCTGATGTGAGTCACTATGTAACGTGGAACTCTCCGATAGACATCGAAGCAAGGCAGCGGGCAACAAGTGTCTATCTTCCAGACAGAGTTATACCAATGCTTCCTCTAGAGCTGAGCGAAAATCTGTGTAGCCTCATTCCAAAAACTCCAAGACTCACATTTACAGTTGAGCTGCATCTTGATAATTCAGGACATATAAAAAAAAGTTTATTTTATCCAAGCGTAATCCAGACAGCAGAACGGATGACCTATACATCAGTTAAAAAAATTTTGATAGATAAGGATAAAGAGGAGATTAAAAGATACAGGGCTCTTGTTTCTCATTTTGAAAGGATGGCTGAGCTGTGTGAGATTTTAAAGGATAAGAGAAGGAAAAGAGGCAGTCTTGATTTTGACCTTCCAGAGCCAGAAGTTTTGCTGGACATAAAAGGAGATCCTCAGGCAATCATCAAGGCTGAAAGAAATCTTGCGCATTTTATAATTGAAGAATTCATGATTTTAGCTAATGAAGCTGTTGCAGAGTTTCTGTTTTCAAAAAACATTCCAGCACTTTACAGAGTTCATGAAGAGCCAGAGGCAAATAAAATCCAGTATCTCACAAAGATTATAAGAAATCTCGGAGTGCTGAAAGGAGATCTGAAGCCATCCGGGTTTTACGAGTTCATTGAGTTGATTAAAGGAACACCGCAAGAGGAAATAGTAAACTATCTGATTTTAAGAAGTCTCAAACAGGCTCGTTACAGCCCTGAAAATGTTGGGCACTTTGGACTGGCGTCAAGATGTTACACACACTTCACCTCTCCAATAAGAAGATATCCAGACCTTGTTGTGCACAGAATTCTAAAAGAATATTTACTAAAAGGAAAACTATCAAATGAAAAGACAGAGGAATTAAAAGAAATTCTGCCTGATATAGCCATACACAGTTCCAGAATGGAAAGAAGAGCTGATGACGTTGAAAGAGACGCAATTCAGATAATGAGAGTATGGTTCATGAAAGATAAGATTGGAGAGGAGTTTTTGGGCAGGGTTACGATGGTCACTCCAGAGGGATTGAGGGTGAGGCTTGAAGAATACTATATTGAAGGATTTCTGCCTGTTTCCCACATGAGTGATGATTTCTATCAGTATGATGAAAATAGATACTGCCTTACAGGGGTTAAAAGAAAGAAGAAATTTACAATTGGCACATCTCTTAATGTGAGAGTTTCAAGAGTGAGCCTGAGTGAAAGAGAGATAGTTTTTGACATTTAATGCCTTATCCTGCCCGGTCCAGCCTTAGTGTTTTTTGGCTTCCTTGAACATTTTTTATCTGTCATCCTGAATGTTTTGCTGTTATCCTGAATATTTGCTATCATCCTGAATGTTTGCTGTCATCCTGAATGTTTGCTGTTATCCTGAATGTTTACTGTTATTCTGAATGTTTGCTGTTATTCTGAATGTTTGCTGTTATTCTGAATGTTTGCTGTCATCCTGAATGTTTAATGTTATTCTGAATGTTTTTTCTGGTATTATGAGTGTTTTTGTTACCTTGAGTGTTTTTTTCTGTTACTCTGAATATTTATCTGTCACCCTGAGGGACGGAGTCCCGAAGGGTCTCCTCCTGGGGATTCTTCGCCTTCGGCTCAGAATGACAGTACATTCTGTCACCCTGAACGAAGTGAAGGGTCTCCTCCTTTTTAAACAAAGGTGGAGATTCTTCGCCTTCGGCTCAGAATGACAGAATAAACGCTCAGAATGACGGAATAAACGCTCAGAATGACAGTACATGTCATTTTTATCTATCACGTGAATATTTTTCTGTTATTCTGAATATTTATCTGTCACCATGAGGGACGGAGTCCCGAAGGGTCTCCTCCTCAATCTCATACTATTTTCTCATACAAATCCTTCCATGATGGATTCATGGTTTTAATCAATTCTTCCTTTTTTGCTCGTAACCAGCCCTTTATTTGTTTTTCTCTTTTGATGGCTTCCTTGATATCTTCATGTGTTTCATAATAAACAAGTTTCACAATGTTATACTTTGCAGTGAAACCTTTTACGAGTTTATTTTTATGTTCATAAACTCTTCTTACAAGGTCGTTTGTAACTCCAACATATAGGACCGTATTGTATTTGTTTGTCATTATGTAGACATAGTATTGTTCTTTCATGAGGGGATTATAACATTTTTTTATGGTGGGGATTCTTCGCCTTCGGCTCAGAATGACGGAATAAACGCTCAGAATGACAGTACATGTCATTTTTTTCTGTCACGTGAATATTTTTCTGTTACTCTGAAACATTTATCTGTCACCCTGAGGCGAAGCCGAAGGGTCTCCTTCTTTAAACAGAGGTGGGGATTCTTCGCCTTCGGCTCAGAATGACAAAGTGGACCGCTCAGAATGACGGAATAAACGTTCAGCATGACAGACATATCATTTTGTTGTCGCCCTGAACGAAGTGAAGGGTCTCCTCCTTTAAACAAGGAGGGGATTCTTCGCTGACGCTCAGAATGACGGAATGGACGTGCGGAATGACAGACATAAATGCTTGGCATGACGGTACATATCATTTTTATCTGTCACGTGAATATTTTTCTGTTACTCTGAAACATTTTTATCTGTCACCCTGAGGGACGGAGTCCCGAAGGGTCTCCTCCTTAAAACAGAGGTGGAGATTCTTCGCCTTCGGCTCAGAATGACAAAGTGGAACGCTCAGAATGACGGAGTGGAAGGCTCAGAATGACAGGACATATTATTTTGTTGTCGCCCTGAGGCGAAGCCGAAGGGTCTCCTCCTTAAAACAAAGGAGGAGATTCTTCGCTGACGCTCAGAATGACGGAATAGGGGGGTTTTGACGGATAAAAAAAGGCGGGTTTTTGACCCGCCTTTATGTTAGACAAACACGGTGAATTTTTAAATTTTGAGGCTGACAATTATGTCAGCCTCGGATAATACTGTTTTAGAATTTGAGCTGGATGCCGTGTCTTACTGCCCATGCATCATCAGCACTCTTGCCACCTTCCATATCATAGGCATCGCCTGCCCAGAAGTAACCACCCTCAACCCAGTAAATAAGTCCTTTGTCAAGCTGATAGGTTACTTTTCCATCAACTTCCCAGCCAAGATCATCGTCTTTTTTGCCACCATGGATTGATACATCTTCAACAGCTTTTAACCAGTAACCATAAACCTCAGCTTTGAGATCTTTTGTTATGTCAGATGCAGCACCGAGTTTTACATACTGGGTATTACAAAGACCTGTTCTAAAGTTTGCGCCAAAGTTACATGCTGAAGGAGCTAAATATTCATACACGAATGTGTAGTGCTGTTCTGGACCAAGAGCAGTTATGAATGCATCTATGTCTTTTTCATCTTCATTTCCTGAACCTCTTGCATACTCAGCAGTAATTATGAGAGGTATTGACTTAAATTTGTAGTCAAGTCCACCTAAAACTGCCCAGCCTTTTAAGTCAAGGTCTTTACTACCAGGCAATTCAACTTTTCCGGTCTGGAATTCAACATCTGCTCTGATGCCAAGTCCTGTTCCAGCAATGTCATCATAGTTGCCTCTTAAGCCAAAGTTCCACAGATGAATATCTGCTTCATAAAGATTAACATTATAACCAACAGTACCATCATTTTTTATATAATAAGCATTCGTATCATAGAAGTTCTTATTATTTAAATACAACCCAGATACATTCTGATGGTCAACATAGGTTGCATCAGCACTGATACCCCAGCCATGTCCTGCGTATGAAGCAAGAAGTCCGTATGCTGTTGAATCATCATTGAAGTATATGTTGTTTTCATCAAATTTGATTGTGTAAGCGGCAATTGTAAGCTCTTTTAATGGCTGAACAAATGCAAGGATTGCATCATCACCAAAATATGTGTGGTCAAAGAACAGTCCATTTCCGAGCTTGATTAGCTGTTTTCCAACTTTCACTCCTAAAGGAACGCCAAGAAGTCCAGTACCCTGATGCTGAATCCATGCCTGACGAATATAGACACTTGATTCATCATGCCAGTTACCAAATGGATAATTACCTCTTGGACCTTGAGTACCGGTGCCCCATTTTGTATTTTCTGAGGTATTTCTCTCATTCTCATTACTGCTTTCAAGTTCTACATATCCAGTTGTGTTGGGAGAAATTTTGGCTTCCATATTGAGTCTTACACGGTATTCATAGTAAGACTGATTTCTGCTTTTTCCTTTTCTTCCTTGTTTTACTTTTTTATACTCAGTTTCAGTTAGAGGTTTACCGTTCTCATCCAATAGAGTTATAGGTACAGTAAAAGAGTTACCCTCATCATCCACTAGATATAGAGGTATAGTTATAGGTTTAGTTATAGGTTTACCGTTCTCATCCGTTTTAGGTACAGATACATACTCATATTCAGTCTTATACGCATTATCATCAATTACATCCAGATTTCTTCCGTACATACCTCTTATTCTGATCTCACCGCCAAGGGTAATCTGGGTTTTTCCTTTTGAGATTACTGCTGTTGTGTCTGATGGGATTTCTGCTGGAGCTGCATAACTCAGTGCAGCAAGACCTAATAGAAGAACAAGTACAGCTAAAATACCTGCATACTTTTTCACTTCCTAACCTCCTCAGGTTAGTTCAGTTACACCGTCAAAGACGGTGGTAAAACAGATAAACCGGAGCTTCTTCAGGCTATGACCTTCAGAGGAACTCCTTCTTTTTTCACCGTGTTTGTCTTATCACCTCCTTTTTAAGAGTCTGTTTAAAAACTCACTAAGTCTTTAAAATCATGAAACTACAAACATTCTTAGTTTTCACCCTTACCACATCCTGTCATTCTGAGCGTCAGCGAAGAATCCCCACCTCTCTTTTAAGGAGGAGACCCTTCGGCTTTGCCTCAGGGTGACAGATAAATAATATGTACTGTCATTCCATCCTATCATTCCGAGCATCCATTCTGTCCTTCTGCGTCTTCCATTCTATCCTTCTAAGCTCCTATTCCGTCATTCCGTGTCTTCCATTCCGTCATTCTGATCTCCTACTCTCTCCTTCTGATCGTCCGCTCCGTCATTCTGAGCATCCATTCTGTCATTCCGCGTCTTGCACTCTGTCATTCTGAGCGTCTATTTCTGTCATTCTGAGCGTCAGCGAAGAATCTCTTTCTTTTAATGCTCTCTAAGATTCTTCGGGACTTCGTCCCTCAGAATGACAACTTTTATCACTCAGGGTGACAGATAAACACTCAGAGTGACAGATAATAGAAAATTCATATTGCAAACAATATATCATTTTGTTAATGAAATTGTCAATACATTTTTTACAATTTTTATTTCTATGATTTCCAGCTTTCACATAAATAAAAGTAGCAATTTTTTTGCCACATAGAAATCTCACTATTTTCAATGATTTATCTGTCTGCTTTTTGTGTGTTTTCTGCCACATTATGTTGTAAAAAAACTACATTCAGAATGTGAGAGCTCAATTTTATGTAAAATAATAAAATATGGTTACTGTTTTCCCGGAGGATTAATTTATGGAGATATGGAAGAGAAATCTTTATGTTTGCTGGTTTGGTGTTTTTGTTATGTCTCTTGGAACAAGCCAGCTTGTGCCAATTTTACCTCTTTATATAGAAGAGCTCGGTGTGCATGATATAAATCAGGTTGAAGTCTGGTCAGGCATTGCTTTTGGAGTTACATTTGTAACACTGGCAATTTTTTCTCCATTATGGGGAAGAATGTCTGATAAATACGGTCGTAAGCCAATGCTTTTGCGTGCAAGCCTTGGTATGACCGTTGTTATCACATGTATAGGGCTTGTGCATAATGTTTTTGAGCTTGTTTTTTTAAGGATGCTTCAGGGCACAATCTCGGGTTTTTATTCAGCTTCCATAACACTTGTTGCTATACAGACACCAAGAAGATACTCTGGCTGGGCACTGGGAGTTCTTTTTACCGGTGCTGTTGGAGGAATGCTGCTTGGTCCGTTATTAGGTGGATATTTAGAGGGAATCATTGGTATACGTCATCAGTTTTTTGTAATGGGTGGATTTTTAGTGATTTCATTTGTAACTTCACTGTTTTTTGTAAAGGAGGATTTTACTCCACGTACTGAGCACACACATGTAAGATTAAAATCCATATGGCAGAGTGTTACAGCTCCTGAGGTACTTAAAGCCATGTTTGTAACAACTTTTATTTCGCAGATGGCACTCACTTCAATTCAGCCAATCATTACAGTTTATATAGCTGATATTGCAGGACGATTGCCCAATCTGGCACTTATATCAGGAATTGTTTTTTCAGCAACAGGAGTGGCTAACATAATATCAGCACCATTTCTTGGTAAGCTTGCAGACAGGATTGGACCATACAGGGTTATACTTGGCTCACTTGTTCTTGCAGGGCTGGTATTCATTCCACAGGCATTTGTGCGTACACCGTGGGAGTTGATGGGTTTAAGATTTCTGCTTGGGTTTGCAACAGCAGGATTGATGCCCTCAATAAATACATTGATAAAGAGAATTACTCCTGATGAAGTTGCTGGTCAGATATTTGGATATACCCAATCAGCTCAGTTTCTTGGTTCATTTTTTGGAGCTGTAATGGGAGGTCTGGTATCAGCGTGGTTTGGACTGCGTTCAGTGTTTTTCATTACAGGAGGATTGTTGATGCTTAATGCCATATGGGTATTTAGAGATATTCATCTATCAAAGAGAGTGAGAGTTCATTAGAGAATATTAGATATAGTGCTGTAAATTATTTTTGTGTTGTTGTTTTTCTGTAACGCAGAAGCATCTAAATTTCAGGCATGGAAGAAAATAGGCTCATCAAGTGAATTACCAGTGGAAAAAGGCTGTGCAATAATAAATAGGGTTTGATGTTGTCACCGTTTGATATCGTCACCGTTTGATATCGTCACCCTGTTATTTATCTGTCACCCTGAGGCGAAGCCGAAGGGTCTCCTTCTTTAAGCAAAGGCGGGGATTCTTCGCTGACGCTCAGAATGACAGAATAAATACTAAGAATGACAAAATAAATGCTCAGAATGACAGTACATTCTGTCACCCTGAGGGACGGAGTCCCGAAGGGTCTCCTTCTTTAAACAGAGGGGAGATTCTTCGCTGACGCTCAGAATGACAGAATAAATGCTCAGAATGACAAAATAAATGTTCAGAATGACAGTACATTCTGTCACCCTGAGGCGAAGCCGAAGGGTCTCCTCCTCAATCTCATACTATTTTCTCATACAAATCCTTCCATGATGGATTCATGGTTTTAATCAATTCTTCCTTTTTTGCTCGTAACCAGCCCTTTATTTGTTTTTCTCTTTTGATGGCTTCCTTGATATCTTCATGTGTTTCATAATAAACAAGTTTCACAATGTTATACTTTGCAGTGAAACCTTTTACGAGTTTATTTTTATGTTCATAAACTCTTCTTACAAGGTCGTTTGTAACTCCAACATATAGGACCGTATTGTATTTGTTTGTCATTATGTAGACATAGTATTGTTCTTTCATGAGGGGATTATAACATTTTTTTTATGGTGGGGATTCTTCGCTGACGCTCAGAATGACAGAATAAATGCTCAGAATGACAAAATAAATGCTCAGAATGACAGTACATTCTGTCACCCTGAGGGACGGAGTCCCGAAGGGTCTCCTCCTTTAAACAGAGATGGAGATTCTTCGCTGACGCTCAGAATGACAAAGGTGGAGATTCTTCGCCTTCGGCTCAGAATGACAGGTTAACGCTCAGAATGACGGAGTGGGGTAGGTCAAAAATAATGTTTATGGCTGCATAAGATTGAATTTTTGACACTACCTATAGCGTCTGACTATTGACAAAATAAAAATTAAATAGATATCTTATATGTCAATGATTAAATTTATAAGATTGCTGGGCGGGTATGGCGTAGAGCTTTTTTTATTTCTGGGGAAAATGTTTATTTTCCTTGTTGATGCTATTTATTATGTTTTTATTCCACCGTTTAAGTTCAAAAATCTCCTCAGACAGGTAAGGTTTTTTGGCAATAAATCAATGATTGTTGTAATCTTTACAGGAGCATTCAGCGGAATGGTTCTTGCTCTTCAGGGATTTTATGCTCTGAATAAATTCGGTGCTGAAGCATTGTTAGGACCCGCTGTTGCTCTGAGCCTTATAAGAGAGCTTGGTCCTGTGCTGTGTGCTTTAATGATTACAGGAAGAGCTGGTTCTGCAATTACAGCAGAGATTGGAATTATGAGAATTACCGAGCAGATTGATGCTCTGACTGTGATGGCTGTAAATCCGATGAAATATGTTGTTGTTCCAAATATCATCGCAGGCATTGTTACTTTTCCGCTTCTTACAGCAATTTTTGATGTTGTTGGGATTTATGGAGGCTATCTTGTATCAATTCATGCTCTTGGGTTAAGTGAAGGAACATATTTCTCTCAGATGGAGCTCTATGTTGATTTTAAGGATATAAGGATAGGGCTTTATAAATCCCTGAGCTTCGGGCTTCTTGTTACATGGATTTGCACATTCATGGGATATTACGCTGGCTATGGAGCAAGAGGAGTGAGCAGGGCAACCACAAATGCTGTTGTTCTTTCAAGTGTCATAATACTGCTCTGGGATTACATGCTTGGAGCATTTCTGTTATGATTGAAATAAAAAATCTTTACAAATCATTTGGTCATCAGCAGGTTTTAAAGGGAGTGAATCTTGTTATAAACGAGGGTGAGGTAACTGCTGTAATTGGAAGAAGCGGTGGAGGTAAATCAGTTCTTCTTAAACATATTATCAGATTGCTAAAGCCTGACAGCGGAAGTATAATTATAAAAGGAGAGGATATAACGAAGCTCACAGGAAAAAAGCTTGATGAAATAAGATCAGATATCGGAGTTGTTTTTCAGGGTGGAGCACTCTTTGATTCGATGACTGTTTATGACAATGTTGCGTTTCCTCTTACAGAAAAGACAAAGCTGGATAAAAAGGAGATTCACGAAAAAGTGATGAAAGCCCTGAGTGATGTCGGACTTCAGGGAATGGAATATAAATATCCTGCTGAACTCAGCGGAGGAATGCGAAAGAGAGTGGCGCTTGCTAGAGCATTAATAGGGCATCCAAAGATAATTTTGTTTGATGAACCCACAACAGGACTTGATCCGATACTGGTTCGTTCAATTCATAAACTTATAAGGGACACTCAAAAGCAGTATGAGTTCACAGGTTTGATAATCAGCCATGAAATTCCTGAGATATTTGAGATTTCAGATAGAGTTGCGATGCTTCATGATGGAAGAATTGTTGAAGTAGGAACTCCTGAAGAAATTCAGAAAAGTGATAATATTGTTGTAAAAAATTTTATAATGGGTATTGAAGGTTGAAGGTTGTTAAATAATAATAAGGTTGATATTGTCACCCTGAGTGTTTTTTTGTCACCGAGTGTTTTTTTTGTCACCCTGAGGCGAAGCCGAAGGGTCTCCTCCTTTAAACAGAGGAGGGGATTCTTCGCTGACGCTCAGAATGACAGAATAGAAGGCTCAGAAGGACAGGATAAATGCTAAGAATGACGGAGCGGACGATCAGAAGGAGAGAGTGGATGCTCAGAATGACAGTACATATTATTTATCTGTCACCCTGAACGAAGTGAAGGGTCTTCTCCTTGAAACAAAGGTGGGGATTCTTCGCTGACGCTCAGAATGACAAAATAGAAGGCTCAGAAGGACAGAATAAATACTTAAGAATGACGGAGCGGACGATCAGAAGGATAGAGTGGACGCTTGGAAGGATAGAGGAAGGGATTCTTCGCTGACGCTCAGAATGACAAAATAGAAGGCTCAGAAGGACAGAATAAATACTTAAGAATGACGGAGCGGACGATCAGAAGGACAAGGTGGGGCAGGTGAAAAATAAGGATGCCTGTAGTTTTTTGATTTTCAGGGTTTATTGAGTTATTGAATAGTTTTTAATGAGTATAGAAAATGGAGGTGCAAATGAAAAGAGAGAATCTTGAAATAGCAGTGGGAATATTTGTCCTGATCGGGGTTCTTGCACTTGGGTATCTTTCTTTCAAACTTGGCAAGATTGATATGTTTTCATCTGGTTACTATACTGTTTCCGCAGAGTTTGACAAGATAGGAGGAATCAGAAAGGGCTCTGTTGTCGAGATTGCCGGTGTTCCTGTTGGTTCTGTTGAACGTGTTAGAATTAATGATAAATATCATGCGGAGGTGGAGATAAAAATCTTAAATTCAATAAAACTTCCTGATGATTCCATTGCATCAATAAGAACAAAGGGGTTGATCGGTGAAAAATATATTCAGATCACACCTGGAGGTTCTGAGCAATATATTGCTCAAAATGGTAAAATTAGAGAAACTGAATCATCAATAGACATAGAGGAGGTGTTATCCAAATATGTGTTCGGGAAAATTTAGGTTTTTAATTATTTTGGGTGTATTTTTATTTTCAGCTGTTTGTTTTGCAGAAGACAAAGAGGACAAGATTGTTCTTAATCTGAAAGGGTGCATTGCAAGAGCGGTTAAGTTTCATCCAGAGCTTGGAGAGTATAAACAGGATATTGAAATCTATAAAGCAAAACTGGATCAGGCTAAAGCAGCAGCATTACCTCAGATTGAGATTATGGCTCTTGGAGGTCCTTCTCCGGAAGCTGAGAAAGAGGATATATCTCCCAGGGTAAAGACTGATGTATCAACAACAATAAACGGTGTTTTTGGAACTATTATAATGCAGGCATTGCAACCGATTTACACATTCGGAAAGATTGCAGGTTATAAAACAGCTGCAGAAGGAGGGATAAAAGTCTCTGAGGCAGAGCTTGAAAAGAAACGCTCGGAAATTATTTTTAAGACAAAGGAGATTTACTGGAGTCTTGCCATGCTAAGGGATCTGAGAACACTTGCAAATGAAATTAAGGATGAAATTGAAAAAGCAATAAAAAGAACAGAGGAAGATCTGAAAAAGGAGCTTCCATCTGCTGATGAACTCACACTTTATAAACTTAAAACTTACTATGGTGAAGTGCTGAGAAACTTAAATGAGATTGATAAAAATGAAGCAATAATTATTGAAGCTTTAAAATTTATGACAGGACTTTCACCAAATGCCAAGCTTGATGTAATGACTGAAACTTTAAAATATGAAGATATTTATATGCAGCCTGATGACTTAATTTCAAAGGCTTTTATGTTTAGACCTGAGATGACTCAGATTAAAGAAGGACTTAAAGCAAGAGAGGCTCTGATTGATGTTGAAAAGAGCAATCTTTATCCACAGGTATTTTTTCTTGTAAGAGGTAGTGTAGCAAAAGCAACAAACAGAGACGACATTGATAATCCTTATATTTATGATCCCCTTAATGAGCCAATGCTGGCTGCTGTTGTTGGTCTGAAACTTAGTCTTGATTTCGGAATAACAAAGGGTAAAATAAGAGAAGCTGAGATTGAGCATCAGAAAGTTATTGAAAAGAAAAAGCTTGCAGAAAACGGTATTCCGGTTCAGATTAGGAAGGCTTACTATGAGCTTCAGGAAGCATCAAAAAGTGCAAAAAATATGGAAGAAGCTTACAGTAACGCAAAAAAATGGCTTGTAATCGCTGATGCAAATATTGATATGGGCATTGGAGAAACAAAAGATCTCACAGATGCTGTGCTTGCCTATACAATGACCAGAGTAAACCATTTAAAGGCTCTTTATAACCAAAAAATTGCTGTGGCAAACTTAATGCAGGCTTCAGGATTAGATAAAAATGAAAGGGAGGTTAAATAGCATGAAAAGAGCTATACTAATTTTATTTCTGATTTCTGTATTTTCTTTGTCAACCGCCTTTGCTGTGCTTTCTCCTAAAGAGGAAGTTAAGATAGCTGTTGATAAAGTAATAAACATTGTTAAAGATCCAAAATATAAAGGAGAGAGCAAAACTCCGCAAAGAAGAGCTGCTTTGAGAGCTGAAATAGGAAAAATCATTGATTTTGAAGAGATGTCAAAACGCTCTTTAGGTGTCTACTGGAAGGAAAGAACTCCTGCTGAGAAAAAGGAGTTTATTGCGCTATATAAGGATTTGCTTGAAAGATCTTATGCCAATAAAATTGAAGCTTACACCAATGAAAAAGTAATTTATACTGATGAGAATATTGATGGTAAATATGCTGAGGTAAGGACAAAAGTGATTACAACTGATCAGAAAGAAATTCCAATTGATTACAGGCTTTATTTTAATGGTAAAGAGTGGAAAGTTTACGATATTGTCATTGAAGGCGTAAGCCTTGTAAGCAATTATCGCAGCCAGTTCAATAAAATCATCCGTAACTATTCATATCAGGAGCTTGTAAAGAGGATGAAGAGTAAACAGATAGAAGAAGTCACAAGAGAGAAGTAAAATGTACCGGATTCTTCTGGTTGAAAAATCAAATGTTGTATCAGATCTTCTGGAAAATTTATTTGAAGATCAATTGTTGATTAAATCATTTTCAGATATTGATGAAGCGTTAAAGAGTATTGAAGATATTAATCCTGAACTTGTTATCTTGACTGATGAAATGGATGAGAATGAGTTATTGAACTTCTGTCAAACATTAAGACAAAGATATTCTCTGGTGTTGCCTGTTCTTATGATTGTGAATTTTTATTCTTCTATTAATACTGAACAGTTTAAAAATTCAGGAGTTAATTTTATTGTTAAACCATTCAGTCGGGAAGAATTCAAGGAGAAAGTGGAATATTTTCTGTTTCAGGAGAAACTAACTAAAGTCAATGTGAGCTCTATAGAGGAATCAGAAAATGAATTAATTAACAAATTCAGGCCATATATAAAACAGGAAGTACAGACTGAGATATACAGTATTTTTAAACAACTTCTGGAGGGTATGGAGCAAAATCGTGTTAAAGAAAGAGTTGTCAATCAATGAAACCTATCAACCCGCAACAATTGAAGAAAAGCTTTACAGTTTATGGGAAGAAAAGGGTTTTTTTAAACCAGCTTTAGATTCAAAAAAACAACCTTACTGTATAGTAATTCCTCCTCCAAATGTTACTGGCACTCTTCACATGGGGCATGCTTTGAATGCCACGTTACAGGATATTTTAATTCGCTGGAAGAGAATGCTCGGATACGATGCTCTGTGGATTCCAGGAACAGACCATGCTGGAATTGCAACTCAGAACGTTGTTGAAAGACAACTGCTTTCTGAGGGAGTTGATAGATACACCATCGGAAGAGATGCTTTTTTGGAGAGAGTCTGGCAGTGGAAGGAAAACTGCGGGGGTAGAATAATTGATCAGCTCAAAAGAATCGGAGCATCATGTGACTGGTCAAGGCTGAGATTTACAATGGATGAGGGACTTTCAAAGGCGGTTAGAGAGGTTTTCCTCAGGCTCTTTGATGAAGGATTGATTTACAGGGATTTGAGGCTTATAAACTGGTGTCCACGATGTCATACTGCTCTTTCTGATCTTGAAGTTGAACATGAGGAATTAGAAGGAAAACTTTACTATATAAAATATCCATTCAAAGATGACCCATCTCAATTTATCACAGTTGCAACAACTCGTCCTGAAACAATGCTTGGTGATACAGCAGTTGCAGTTAATCCAGAAGATAAAAGATATAAAAATTTGGTTGGCAATACGATTATTCTTCCTCTTATTAACAGAGAAATACCGATTATTGCTGATAGTGCTGTTGATATGGAATTTGGAACAGGAGCTGTTAAAGTAACTCCTGCCCATGATTTCAATGATGCAGAGATGGCTCAGAGGCATAATCTTTCATATGTGTGTGTTATAGATGAAGAAGGTAAAATGACAGATGAAGCCGGACAGTATAAAGCTCTTGATAGATATGAGGCAAGGAAAAAAATTATCGATGATCTTACTGAAGCTGGGCTTCTTGATAAGGTTGAAAAACATAAACATTCAGTAGGACATTGTTATAGATGTAAAACAGTCATTGAACCTTTCCAGACAGTTCAGTGGTATGTAAAAATAAAACCACTTGCTGAACAGGCTCTGATGGTGGTTGAAGAAGGCAGAATAAGATTTATTCCTGATGGATGGGTTAACAACTACTACGCATGGATGCGGGATATAAAGGACTGGTGTATTTCAAGGCAACTGTGGTGGGGACACAGAATTCCCGTGTGGTACTGCGCAAAATGTAAAACTGCTGATGGCAGAGAGCATGGAGATTTAATTGAGATCAGATTTTATAAACCATTTATAGTTAATGGAAAAGAAATCTGGAGCGGCACTTATAATGAATTGCGAAAGCTCGGAATTACAAAACATGAAATTGAACAGAGAGCAAAAATGCTCAGGATTCCAAAAGAGATCAAACCATTTGCAGGAAGAGATGAGGTTAAACACTGTCCTGAATGCGGTAGCGAGGAATTAATTCAGGACCCTGATGTTCTTGATACATGGTTTTCTTCAGCATTATGGCCATTTTCCACTCTTGGATGGCCTGATGAAGCAGAAGATTTGAAGAGATTCTATCCTACAAATGTGCTTGTTACAGGGTTTGACATAATATTTTTCTGGGTTGCAAGGATGATAATGATGGGATTGAAGTTTATGAAAGAAGTTCCATTCAGAGATGTTTACATTCATGCACTTATAAGGGATTCAAAGGGACAGAAGATGAGCAAGTCTAAAGGAAATGTGATAGACCCCATTGTTATGATTGAAAAATACGGAGCTGATGCTTTCAGATTCACACTGGCAGCTTTTGCAGCTCAGGGAAGAGATATTAAATTTTCAGAAGAAAGAGTCGAAGGATACAGACATTTCATAAATAAAATATGGAATGCAATGAAGTTTATAATGAGTTTCCAGCATTTAAGAACTGAGGAAAGCATTACTGTGGATGATATGAAATCATTCAAGGATAAATGGATTTTATCACGTCTTTCTGAGACAATAGATGAAACCAATAAAGCACTTGAAGCTTACAGATTCAATGATGCAGCCAATACAGTATATCAATTTCTCTGGCATGAATTCTGTGACTGGTATATTGAGTTGTCGAAAGTTGTTCTGTATTCTGAGAGCGATGAAGCAAAAGATACGATTAACTGTCTTTTTTATGTTTTTGAAACTGTTTTAAAGCTTCTTCATCCATTTATGCCATTTGTGACAGAGGAAATATGGTTTAATATCCTTGGTAAAACTGAATCCATAATGATTTCTTCATATCCTGGATCGGATTCTATAAAAAAAGACGAAGAATCTCTGAAAAAGATGAGATATATTATGGATGCGGTGACAGGTATCAGAAGTATTCGTGGAGAGCTGAACATTGCTCCATCAATAACTCTTGATGTGTATATTAAATCTCTCAGCTCAGAAGCTGAGGGAATTCTTCATGAGGGAAATCAATTTATTTTGAAACTTGCCAGGGCAAAGAATTTGACGATAGGAAAGGATATAGTCAGGCAAAAGGGTTCTGCAATATCAGTTAAAAAAGATTTTGAGATTTATATACCTGTTAAGGGATTGATTGATATTGAACAGGAGAAAAAACGACTTTTGAAGGAACTTCAGAAAATGGATCAGGAAATCTCTTTTCTCAATAAAAAGCTGATGAATGAGGACTTTATAAAAAATGCTCCGCAGGATGTTGTGAACAAGGATAAAGAAAAGTATGAGGAACTTTTAATTAAAAGTGATAAAATAAAAGAAAACGTGTCAGTTCTTGAAGAATTAATAAATTAGGAGGTACAACAATGGAACAAAAAATTGATATTGAAGGTCAGAGTATAGATATACTGGAAACTGAGTTTTTAAACATAAAGCAGAGCACAATTAAAGCAGTTGAAGCGGGTAATGCGGAAATGCAGCAGATATGTGCATTGAGCATTGATTCTGAAAAAGCTGAAGTTACACAGGGAGCAATAGGAATTGTCAGAGCAAATAAACTATCCCTCAATCAGTGCATAACCGGTGTTTCACTTGCAGAACATGCTGAAATCAATGCTTCAATCTGTCCTATGTCAATAGGCAAGACAAAAGCAGAGGTGAAGAAGTCAGCAGCAGGTATAGTAATTGGCAGCAATGTGGAGGTTAAAAATTCTGCAAGTGTAATTGTTATAGGTAAAAATATAGAAGGCAATGTTACAACTTTATTTGACTGGAAAAGCGCACTATCTGTCAGTTTAGTTGCTGGAGGAGTTTACGGACTTTTAAGGCTTTTCCTTAAGAAATGATATTCAATCAACTTGTTGATGAAGTTTTAAATCTCGCCATTATAGAGGATATAGGTACTGGAGATATAACCTCTCAAATTCTTGTTTCTGAAAATCTCAATGTGCATGCAGAAATTATATGCAAGGAAGATATGATTCTTGCAGGGATGCCATTTGTGAAAAGATTTTTTTCCATACTTGCTGATTATTTCAGTTCATCAGATATTTATATTGAAGAACACTGTAAAGATGGTGATTTTATTGAAAAGGGAAAGGTGGTTGCTTCTCTGACAGGCAATGCAATGTTTTTGCTTGCCGGTGAAAGAATTGCATTAAATATACTTCAGAGGCTTTCAGGAATTGCCACGCTAACAAAACAGTTTATTGAAAAAATAGAAGGAATTCCTGTAAAAATTCTTGATACAAGAAAAACGACTCCAGGATTAAGATTCATGGAAAAATATGCTGTAAAAACTGGTGGTGGTTATAATCACAGATTTGCTTTATATGATGCGATATTGATAAAAGATAACCATATAAAAATAGCAGGATCTGTAAAGGAATCTGTATTGAAAGCTAAAAACTCAGCTGTTTATCAGAAGATTGAGGTTGAGGTAAAGAATTTTGAAGAGCTTGAAGAAGCAATATCCGCAAATGCGGATATTGTGATGCTTGATAATATGGACATTGAGTCAATGAAAAAAGCTGTTAGGATTGCAAAAGGCAGGGTTTTACTTGAAGCATCAGGGGGTGTCAGTCTTGAAAATGTGAGGGATGTAGCTTTAACCGGTGTTGATTTCATATCTGTGGGTTGTTTAACACATTCAGCAAAAGCAGTGGATATAAGTATGAAAATAAGGAAGGTTATATGAGCATTACCTATAAACAGGCAGGAGTTGATATTGAAGAAGCAGATAGATTTGTGAGTATGATTTCTCCTCTGGTTAAGACTACGTTCAGAAAAGAAGTTACCGGGAAATTCGGACTGTTTGCAGGACTTTTTAAGCTTGACACTAAAAAATATAAAGAACCAGTGCTTGTAAGTGGAACAGATGGAGTGGGAACAAAGTTAAAAATTGCCTTTGAAGCTGACAGGCATGATACCATTGGAATTGATCTTGTTGCAATGTGTGTGAATGATATTTTAACAGTTGGTGCAGAACCTTTATTTTTTCTTGATTATTTTGCTACAGGAAAATTGAAGGCAGAAAAGGCTTCTGATGTTATAAAAGGAATTGTGCAGGGTTGTAAAGAGTCAGGTTGTGCTCTGATAGGTGGAGAGACAGCAGAGTTGCCGGGTTTTTATAAAGAAAATGAATATGATCTTGCTGGTTTTGCGGTCGGAGTGGTTGAGGAAAGTGAGATTATAGACGGCCGTCAAATTCAAGAAGGAGATATTTTAATTGGCGTGGCATCTTCTGGATTGCACAGCAATGGTTTTTCACTGGCAAGGAAAGTTCTTCTTGATACTGGCAAGTTCAAGCTTGATCAATATGTTTCAGAATTAGAATGCAGTCTTGCAGTGGAACTTTTAAAACCAACAAAAATTTATGTTAAAGCCTATTTGAGCCTTAAAGATAAAGTTAAAGCAAAGGGAATGGCTCATATTACAGGAGGAGGAATTCCTGGTAATTTATCAAGAATACTTCCAAAAAACGTTTCAGCTAGAATAAAAAAAAGTAGCTGGATAGCTCCATCAGTTTTTACGCTTATTAAAAACATCGGTAAAATTGATGAAGAAGAAATGTTTAAAGTTTTTAATATGGGTGTAGGTTTTGTATTTGTTGTTCCCAGTGATGATGCGGATAAAGCTCTGAATATTTTAAACCAGAATGGCTATTGTGCATGGTTAATCGGTGGAATAGTCAAAGGAGATGGTAAAGTACTGCTTGTATGAAAATATTTCAAAAAAGCCTTTCAACCGGGATTTTTTTAAAATTTGTTGAACATTTTCTTGAGCCTTTAGTTATTTTTGAATCTGAAACCTTTGATATTTTATATGCTAATCAGAATGCGTATAACCTTTTTGGAGAACAGCTGGATTTATCAAGAGTTTTTGAAAAAAATGAATATATGAATTTTATCAACCTGATAAAAGATTGTCAGGGACTTGAGTATTCTGGAACAATTAATTTTATAAAACCTGATGGTGCAAGAGGGTTGCTTTTTTTTGATATTTTTCCCATTTTATATGAAGACTACAGGGTTACATTTTGCAGATTCAGAGACATAACAGAAGAACTGACAAAAAAAGGGGACATAAAGGAAAATAAAGCACAGCTTATTTTTAAAAATAAAGTGAGGGCGTTTAATTTAATAACTTCAAGTGTGGCTCATGAGATAAATAATATCTGTAATGTTATGCTGAACAATCTTCAGCTTACCTACAATGCCTGGCAGGATATTTTTTCAATAATTAAAGAATACGAGGAAGAATATGGTGAATTTATGATTGGAGGTATATCTTCTCAGGAATTTGATAAAATAATGCCCCGGCTGATTCTGGCTGTTAGTGATGGAGCTAACAGAATCAGAGAAACATTTGAAGAGTTTAAAAAACATGTTCAGAATGGAGTAACCTCTGAAAATACTATGGTTGATATAAATGAAGTTGTAAGAAGAGTTGTGTTGATACTGAGTCATACTATTTTTCTTCATACTGAAAATTTTTCAATGCAACTTCAGGATAATTTGCCAAAGATAAATGGTAATGTTCAAAAACTTGAGCAGGTGGTTATTAATTTATTAATGAATGCCTTACAATCCCTTCCAGATAGAAAAAAAGCTGTGTCAATTTTAACTTCGTTTCAGTCGGATAAAAAGAGAATATATCTGGAAATAAAAGATGAAGGCAGAGGAATTTCAGAAGAAGACATGCAGCATATATATAAACCTTTTTTTTCTACAAAACATGCATCAGGCGGAACAGGGCTTGGGCTGTATCTTTCCAGAGCAATAGTTGAAGAGCATAATGGAGATATTATAATTGAATCAGAAAAAGCAGCAGGTACTCAGGTTAAAGTTTATTTACCTGTATGAAGGCAATTAAAGAAAAGCAATTTTGCGGCAGTGTTGCAATTGTTGATGATGAGCCTGATGCTCTCTATACTTATTCTGTTATTCTTAAATCAAATGGAATAAAAGATATTACATGTATTCAGGATGCTCGTGAGGTGCCTGTAATTCTTAAAGAGCGTTCTTTTTCCGTTATCTTGCTAGATCTATCAATGCCATATATCTCTGGTTTTGAGCTTTTGAAATATATAGTTGTTGAGTATCCTGAAATTCCTGTGATTGTTATTACAGCCATAAACGAGATAAACTCGGCTGTAGAGTGTATAAAAGCTGGAGCATTTGATTATCTTGTTAAACCGGTTGAAAAAAACAGGCTCATTACTTCAATTCATAAGGCACTGGAAATAAACAGACTTAAAGAAGAAATAACAGGCTTAAAAGAAAGCCTCCTTCTGGATGACATTGAACACAAAGATGCTTTTTCAGAAATAGTGACTGTCAATCAAAAAATGAAAGGAATTTTTAAATATGTAGAAGTTATTGCCAGAACAGATCAGCCGGTTTTAATTACCGGAGAGACTGGAACAGGAAAAGAACTCATTGCAAGAGCAGTTCACAGAGTAAGTGGTAAAAAGGGAGAGTTTGTGGCGGTAAATATTGCAGGACTTGATGATACAATGTTTTCAGATACTCTTTTTGGGCACAGAAAAGGAGCATTTACAGGTGCTATGTCAAATAGAGAGGGATTAATAGCCAGAGCAAGGGGTGGAACTCTTTTTCTTGATGAGATTGGTGATATGTCTGAAGCATCTCAGATTAAGCTGTTGAGAGTTATTCAGGAGAATGTTTATTATCCTCTTGGCTCTGACATGGCAAAAAACAGTGATGCAAGAATAATAGTTGCAACAAATCAGGATATTAATGAGATGGTATCATCCGGAAAATTCAGAAAAGATTTATTTTACAGGCTTAAAGCACATCATGTTCATCTTCCTCCATTGAGAGAAAGAAAGGATGATATCCCTGTTTTGGTTGATCATTTTGTTAAAGAAGCATCAATCTCTCTTGGAAAGAAGCTTTTGAAATATCCTGAAGAACTGATTGTGCTTTTGATGAATCACTTATTTCCGGGTAATGTAAGAGAGCTTAAAATGATGATTTATGATGCTGTTACAAGGTGTAAATCTAGCATTCTGTCATTGGAGAGTTTTAAAGATATGATTGATGTAAGTAACTCAATTGATAAAGAGCTGAAAAGCGAGATTGTAAGATTCTATATTCAGATGAGATTTCCTGATAAACTACCCACGCTTAAGGAAATGGAACAGATTCTTATAGATGAAGCTTTGAGGCGTGCACAGGGAAATCAGGGGCTTGCATCTTCAATGCTTGGAATTACAAGACAGGCTCTTAACAGAAGAATTCGTAAAACCAATGCTCCCTGAAACAATTTTTGACATTTTACCTTCATAGCAAAAAAAGTTGCATCCGTTTAATTTTATAATTATTTGATTTTTCAGAGAAAATAATCAGGCAAATTTCTTGCTTTATATAATTAGCTATGAGCCGATTAAATCTTCCATGCATCCCCCTGAGAAGTTTAATCGGATGGTCAGGGGGGAGTTTCGAGTATAAACTCTCGAAACTTCCCTTTTTTATTTTAATCAAATAAAAAGGAGGAGTTTTTATGGAGCTTACCAGACGAGGTTTCTTGAAAATCTCTACAGGTGCTCTTCTTCTCAGCTCAATCGGGCTTAATCTTGAACCGGCAAAAGCCTATGCAGCGGAGCTGAGAACAAAGGGTGCCAGGGAGACAACGACGATATGTCCTTACTGTTCTGTTGGCTGTAGTATCATTGTCTTTGCTAAAGAGGGTAAGGTAATTAACACAGAAGGTGATCCGGACAGTCCAATTAACGAGGGAGCACTGTGCCCGAAAGGGGCATCAATTTATCAGATGGCGAACAATCCTTACAGAGTAACTGAACCCATGTATCGTGCACCTGGTGCAACAGAATGGAAAAAAATTAGCTGGGAAGAAGCTCTGAATAAAATCGCCAGGCTTGTTAAACAAACAAGGGATAAATATTTCATCACAAAAAATGCAAAAGGACAGATTGTAAACAGAGTTGATTCAATTGCTCATGTTGGATCAGCTGCAATGGATAATGAAGAGTGCTATCTAATGCAGAAGCTCATGCGTTCCTGGGGGCTTGTTTATATTGAACATCAGGCTCGTATATGACATTCTGCCACTGTAGCGGCTCTGGGAGAGTCGTTTGGCAGAGGAGCAATGACAAATCACTGGATTGACCTCAAAAATGCAGATGTGGTTTTAGTCATGGGTGGTAATCCTGCAGAAAATCATCCAATATCAATGAAATGGATAATGAGAGCAAAGGAACAGAGAGGTGCAAAACTTGTAGTTATTGATCCCAAATTTACAAGAACAGCATCAAAAGCAGACCTTTATGTTCCAATTCGTTCAGGATCAGATGTTGTATTTCTTGGAGGATTGATCAAGTACATTATAGATAACAATCTGTATTTTAAAGATTATGTTGTAAACTACACAGATGCATCTTTTCTTGTTGACCCCAACTTTAAAACTCCTGAAGACCTTGATGGAGTATTCTCCGGATATGATGAGCAAAAAAGAAGCTATGACAAATCAACATGGAAATTCCAGCTTGATGAAAATGGCGTTCCAAAGAAAGATCCAACACTTCAGGATCCAAACTGTGTGTTTCAGCTTCTTAAAAAGCATTATTTAAGATACACCATAGATACAGTTTCAGATATTACAGGAGCACCAAAGGATAAAATTGAAGAGGCGTATAAAATTTTAGCATCCACTGGTAAACCAGATAGAGTAATGACAGAATGCTATGCAATGGGATGGACGCAGCACACAATTGGAGTTCAGAACATAAGAACATTTACAATTGTTCAGCTGCTACTTGGTAACGTTGGAATGGCTGGAGGAGGAGTGAACGCCCTCAGAGGCGAATCCAATGTCCAGGGTTCAACTGACTATGGAATACTTTTCCATATTCTTCCAGGATACAATCCCATCCCAGTTGCAAGTGATACTGATTTAAAAAAATATATTGAAAAATACACACCAAAAACAAAAGAACCAAGAAGCGTAAATTGGTGGTCTAACAGACCAAAATATATAGTAAGCTACTTGAAAGCCATCTATGGGGATAAGGCAACAAAATATAATGACTTTTGCTATAGCTACTTGCCAAAGAGAGATGATGGTCAGGACTACTCATGGCTCATGATTTTTGATCAGATGTACAAAGGAAAAATTAAAGGATTCTTTTCATGGGGACAGAATCCAGCGTGTTCTGGTGCTAACTCAAACAAAACAAGAAAAGCTCTTGCAAAGCTTGACTGGCTTGTTACTGTCAATCTCTGGGATAATGAAACAGCTTCATTCTGGAGAGGTCCTGGAATGGATCCCAAAAAAATAAAAACAGAAGTTTTCTTCCTTCCATGTGCCAGCTCAGTTGAAAAAGAGGGAAGTATCACTAACTCTGGAAGGCTTGCCCAGTGGAGATATAAAGCAGTGAATCCACCAGGAAAAACTCTACCAGATGCTGAAATAATGAATGAGCTTTACTTCAGAGTAAAGAAACTTTATGAACAAGAAAAAGGAGCATTTCCTGAACCAATAGTAAATCTTACATGGGATTATGGCGAGAAGGACAGACAGGGAAAAATAAAGCATATTAATATCAATCTTATTGCAAAAGAGATAAATGGATACTATCTTGAGGATGTATATGACAAGGATGGAAAACTTATAGGAAAGAAAGGGGAGCTTGTTCCAAGTTTTGTATTTTTAAGAGACGATGGGAAGACCTCTTCAGGTAACTGGTTGTACTGTGCAAGCTACACTGAAAAAGGAAATATGATGGCAAGGAGAGGCAAGGAAGATCCAACAGGACTCGGACTTTATTTAAACTGGGCATGGTGCTGGCCTCTAAACAGACGCATAATTTATAATCGTGCAAGTGTTGATCCACAGGGTAATCCATGGGATCCAAAGAGACCATTGCTGAAGTGGGATACAGCAAATAAAAAATGGTTGGGAGATATTCCAGATGGACCAGCTCCACCACTTGCAATGGAAGGTGGAAAACTTCCATTTATAATGAAGCCTCTTGGCGTGGGTGCAATATTTGGAACTGGATTGGCTGATGGACCATTCCCAACACACTATGAACCACTTGAGTGTCCATTTCAGGAAAACCCACTTTATAAAAAACATAGGATAAATCCTACTGTAAAGTTATTTGGAACAGATGCTGACGCATTTATTTATTGTGATACAAGATATCCGTATGTCTGCACAACCTACAGAGTAACAGAACACTGGCAGACCGGGGTCATGACAAGACATACAGATTGGCTGCTTGAGCTTGAGCCTCAGATATTTATTGAGATGAGCAAAGAACTTGCAAAAGAAAAGGGGATAAACAGCGGAGATAAAGTAGTAGTTTCATCTGTCAGAGGAAAGCTCTGGGCAATTGCAATCGTCACAGATAGATTAAAACCATTTAAAGTTATGGGAATGACAATACATCAGGTTGGTTTGCCATGGCACTATGGATGGCAATGGCCTAAAGACGGTTCCGGCGGTGATAGTGCAAATCTGCTTACACCATCAGTAGGTGACCCAAATACCATGATACCCGAAACAAAGGCATTCATGGTCAACATAGAGAAGGCATAGGAGGTGAAATATGGCACGTAAGGGATTATTGATAACTCCAGATATATGTATAGGATGCAGAGCCTGTCAGGTTGCATGCAAGGAATGGAATCAACTTGGTGTAACAAAGACAAAGAATAATGGAACACATGAAAATCCACCAGACCTTGATGCAAATACATTTAATAGAATCAGGTTTATAGAGAGCTCTGATGCAAAAGGAGTAAAATGGTTATTTGTAAGTCATAGATGTATGCACTGCGGAGAGCCTGCCTGTGTACAGATATGTCCTGTTGGAGCTTTGATGAAAGATAAGGAAACCGGAATTGTTTATTATGATAAAAACAAGTGTATTGCCTGTCATGCATGTAGATCTGCCTGTCCTTTTGATATTCCAAGATATGATCAGGCAGGGAAGGGCAAGATAGCTAAATGTCATCTATGTCTAGACAGAGTAAAAGCAAATCTCACTCCTGCCTGCGCTAAAACATGTCCAACTGGAGCAATAAAATTCGGCGACAGAGAGGCTCTTATAAAAGAGGCCAAAGCAAAGGGATTTAAACTTTACGGAGAGACAGACCTGGGTGGATTAGGTATAGTATTTGCCCTTAAGGATTCACCGAAGGTTTACAAGCTTGCTGAAAATCCACGTATATCTGAGTCTGTTGCTTTCTGGGGCTCTGTGCTCAGAACACTTGTAGGACGAAGCGATTCAACAACATCTTCCTTTATTAAATATCTTGCACAGAAATCAACAGAAGAACTAAAGAAATAGTCTCACAGTAATATTCAGGGAAGGCTAAGCCTTCCCTGAATATTTAAAAAAATTAAGCTAGTTCAACCACTCTACGTTTAGGACAGATATTGCATGGTAAGGACTTATCATCTTCAAGATGTTTCTTGCGAAATTCTCTATATTCACGACTTCTCCAGATAGATGGTAATGATTGTTCATTTATGTTACCAAAATACAAATTTTTAAATCCCTCTGATGGAATACCTGTAAATACGCATGGAGAAACATGTCCAGATGAGTTTATAAAAATTGACTGCAGAGGTTTTTCAGAACAGGTTTTTCCTTTTTTAAATGGATGTGAAAGATTAAAAGCTACTGCTATATTGAGTTTCCTTCCTTTGTTTATAACATGTAAGGCTTTATTTTTTAAGACATTAAATTCTTCCTCTGTTTCAGGAACAAGACATTCGTCTTTAAGAGATGAATCGGAAACCAGATCGAGAATGCTAATAACTACATGATCAATTCCAGATTTAGTAAGAGTTTCAGGAATTTCTTCAAGTTCATCAAAATTTGATTTAAGCAGCATATAAGCAATGTGAATTTCTGGTTTTGAAACTGCCTTTTTTATTTTTTCTTCATTTAATCTTTCAATAACTTTAAAAACTTTCCCGGCTTTTGTTCCTGTCCGCAGAGTATCATTTTTCTTTATTCCTGTAAGTGAGAATGCTATTATATCCATGCTTGAGTCAATTATTTTTTCAATGTGAGCTTCTTCAATGAGCATTCCATTTGTTGTTGTTCCTGTTCTGCATCCATATTTTTTTGCAATCTCAACAAATTTAAAAAAATCCGGATTACAGAAAGGCTCTCCCCATCCCTGAAGATATAGAAGTTTAATTTTTTTAAGATAAGGCATGATTTGTAGAAACTCATTCAGAGTTATATTCCTTCCAGTCCATTGCTTTCTATGTGTTGTATGCGGGCAGTAAAAGCATGAAGCATTACAAAGACTTGAGACTTCAAGCTGAACCCATTCAAGATGTGGCATCAAAATTTTTTCAATAAATTTCATTTACGGTATTATAAAGTATGGCTATGTTTTTTTCATCTCTTTATATTCATATTCCTTTTTGTCTGAAAAAGTGTAACTATTGTAGTTTCTATTCAATAAACTGGAATCAAGGGATAGAAGGTCTCTATCTTAAATCAATACTTAAAGAGATTGAACTTACAAAGGAGTTTTTACATCTGCTTGAAACATTATATATAGGAGGCGGAACTCCGTCATGTTTGAGTATTGAAAGTCTTGAAAAGCTTTTTGTTAGTCTGAGAGAAAATTTTAAAACAAAAAATGATATTGAGTTTTCAATTGAGATAAATCCTGCAACAGTGGATAAGGAAAAGTTGAAGTTGATGAGAAGTTATGGAATCAATAGATTAAGCATAGGAGTTCAGTCATTAAATGATAGAGAACTTTCATTTCTGGGAAGAATTCACAGTTCAGACGATGCACTTAAGACAGTTGATCTTGCAGTGAATGAGGGGTTTGACAACATTTCTATTGATTTGATCTATGGTATTCCCGGTCAGATATTAAAGAGCTGGAAAACAACTCTTAATAAACTGGTAACCAGGGATATACAACATATTTCATGTTATGAATTATCGATTGACAGGCATACAAAAATAGCAAAAGAGCTTGATTCCGGTAATTTTTCTTTACCTCCTGAAGAAGAGACTGTTGCAATGTATGAATTTGCGACAGAATTTCTTGAAAGCAGAGGATTTAAAAAATATGAAATATCCAACTTTGCTCAGCCTGGATTTCAGTGCAGACATAATATTAACTACTGGTCAGCTGTGCCATATCTTGGTATTGGTCCTTCGGCTCATTCATTTATTGATAGAAAGAGATTTCATAATCCATCAAACTTATTTTCATATGCAGAACATTTAATTGATGGCAAACCTGCATGGATAAATGATTACACGGTTGATAAAACTGAGGAGTTGAAAGAAAGAGTTTTTCTTGGATTGAGAATGAAAGACGGGGTTATCTTAACAAATCCCTGCATTATTGAGATGCTTGGAAGTCCTGAGTATAAGAACTTGATTTCAATTTCAGGTAATAGAGTGAGACTTACAGATAAAGGGATGATTCTTTCTAATGAGATTTTTGCCCGGGTATTATTACATATTGAAAACTGTCCTGCCTGTAAACAAGGATGAGAAGGTCATTTTGTCCAGCTTTTGAAATGGCTTCGTTGAAGTCTTTGAGGTTGGTTATGGATTTTTTATTGATTTCAACAATTATATCGTCAACTTTCAATATACCCAGTGCCGGGCTGTTTTCATCTATTTTTTTAACGAATACGCCTTTTATGGATTTTTTCAGCTTTGCTCTAACATTTTCCGGAATTTCTACAATGTCAGTGCCTTTTATCTGTGGTATTATATACGAAGCTTTTGTTTGAGCTACGTTGTCTGGAGATTCTCCAAGAGTTACTGAGACTTCCATTTGAGAGCCTTCCCGTGATATTGTAAGATTAACAGACTCACCTGCAAATTTTGTTGAAATCAGATTTTGCAGATCTTTTAATTCTTTAATCTTAAAACCGTCTGCCTGAACTATCACATCTCCTCTTTTCAATCCTGCTTTGTCTGAAGGGCCACCTTCATATATGTTTGTGATTACAACACCTTCGTAAACAGACAGTGCTTTGCCTAATTCAGCAGTGACTGTTTGCCCCTGAAGTCCTAACCATCCTGGCTTCCTGTTGATTAATTTGTAGATTTCCTGGTAAAAAGGTTTAATTAATAACACTTCTGAAACATTACTGCTCTTAATTACAACGCCTAAAGGAATTAAATCGAAAGAAAGCAGTAGTGAACCCGGAATCTGTTTGCCCTGTATCTGAATTTTGTTATCTTCAAATTTTCCTTTAACCAGCATCACAGCAGGCTCTTCCAGGATTGTTAGAAGAAAAAATAAATTGTCCTTTGATGATGGAAGATCGAAATTTATCGGAGTTAAATCTCTATTAAGTTTTATTACTGCAATACCTAGTTTTGAGTCTAATGCTACCAATGAAATCTTTTTTGTGTTTTCAGAAACTGTTGATGGTATTATTGCGTAATTTTTATCTATTGCAGTAGCCATAGCTCCATCTATAGGAATAATAGAATTTGAATATTTTTGATAAATTGTATCAAGCTTATTTTTTATTGAATCTGATAGGGTTTCTGCACAATATAAATTACCGGCTGAAAATAAAATTACCGAGATTATAATGAAAAATGTGATTATAACTTTGGCATAATTTTTATCTGTAAACATATCTTCGTATTATCATCAATTTTAAATCTGTCGTCAAGTCTGTATCCTGCAATGCATATAATTTCTCCTTTGCTTTCAATTACCGGTATCGTATCTCGTTCATCTCTTGGAACTTTTTCATCAACAAAAAAATCCTGAAGCTTTTTTCGTCTGCCAAAACCAAAGGGATAAAAATAATCTCCAGGTTTTCTTGCTCGTATTATTAATGGAAACTCAATCTTATCCCTGTCAATATAGATTGTATTTTTACCGTCGCCAAGATTTTGAATATCCTCCCTTTTTATTTCTTTCAGACTTAAAACAATTGAAGATTCTTTAAGATAAATATCATGAGGTTCTGTTATTTTATATGTTGAAAGTTTTCCCGGAGGTTCTGCTGTTATAGTTAAAGTTGAATATCCCTTGATTGCTCGAATACCTTTAGGAAGATAGATTCTATCACCTGATTTTCCCTTTTTAATCAGGTTTACTATGTCTTCGATATGGTCAAATGTTAATCCTTTTAACCCTGCGACACTGTCAATTGCAAATCTTAAAGCTCTTCTCAGTATTACAAGGTTTAAAACTTCCATTGGATTACAGAATAGTTCCACTGATTTATCCGTTCTTCTGCTCATAAGTCTCATTAGAGCTTTTGTAACATTAACATTGATATAATCATTTTCTTCTCTCAGGATATCAGCGGTCTTTGAAATGATTTTTGTAGCCTGTGGAGAGAGTGATTTAATTACAGGCATTAAATTGTGTCTGATTCTATTTCTTAAATATTTCAGACTTGCATTTGAAGGGTCAATAATGAAAGGAATATTTTTTTCTGATAAAAATCTTTCGATTTCTTCTCTTTCAATTTCTATAATAGGTCTGATGATTTTTTTTCTTACAGGTGGAATTCCGCTTAGTCCAGCAGGTCCTGCACCTCTGAGCAATCTCATTATAACTGTCTCAGCCTGGTCATCAGCATTATGAGCAACTGCAATCTTGTGTGCGTTAATGTTAATGCTTATCTGATCTAATACTCCGTATCTAAGGATTCTCGCTGCTTCCTGAATATTCATTCTCTGTTTTTGAGCATAACTCTTAACATCTATCGATTGAGTATAAAAATTGATATCAAAACTGTTACATAAATTTTTACAGAATTCTATTTCATCTGGAACATCTCCGGGTCTTAATCCATGGTCTATATATGCGGCTGAAATATTTAATCTGTATTCAGGTTTAAGCATGCTTAAAATCTGAAGAAGAAACACAGAATCAGGTCCACCGGATAAACCTATTAGAACATGGTCTTGCTTTGTAATCATATTATATTTTTCAATTGTTTGCTTGACTTTTTTAAGAATATCCATCTGTTAATTTTAACAGATTTTGAAATTTTTGGTGCTGAAAAGATGCTTTGACAGATGGTATGAGTTTTCGCTCATTCTCGCAGCACATCCACTTGCTGCTTTAAGGTTTATTAATGTCCAAAAACCGCTTAAATACTAATGCTGGCTATCTTTGTTAGTAATAAAAATTTCTTTTTTAAACATCCATAGATATAAAAAGAAAAAAAATAGATTGATTGAAAAAATATATTCCAGATAGTCAAAGATTGAACTAAATGATAGGAAAATAAACAGACTGTAAAACACAATTAGATGAATATAAATTAAAGTAAGACCTTTTTCAACTGCTGTTGCCAGGCTTATAAAAATCATATCTATAATTAGCGGTAAAATAGCTAGAAAATAGTATGGTATAAATTGTAGAGCGGGTTCAAATTTACTGCCAAATAGCATTAAAAACAAAGGTTTTCCGATAATGAAAAAAACAACTTGAGCACCCAATTCAGTTATTAAAACAATACCAAACATCTGTAAAGCGAATTTTTTCAGTGCTGACGAGGTTTTAGAATGAACAAATTTAGGGAAGTATATAGCAAGAATGGACAGACTGAACCAAATAAGTATTTTTCCAATTATAGATGCAGATGCAAAGAGTCCTGCAGTATGGGAATCAAATATTCTTCTGATAAAAATGTCATCAGCATATACAAACAGGCCAGATGGTGATACATAAACAGCAATCTTGATCATTTTTTTTATACTTAATTTAATCTTTTTGCCCCAAAGCTCTCTGTTAATTGAAACAAGAAATAACAGTGATAAAAAAATCGCAACGGCAGAAGCAGAAAGAACACCGCCAATCTTTAATCCAATATATGTTGCTATAATTGCTGCTAGAAGCTTTATTGTGCATTCAAAAGCAGTAGAAAATGCATAAATATGGAATTTTCCGGTTGCCTGTAGAAAACTTCGTTCAACAGCAAGACTAAACATACCAAGCCATATAAATGCGATTATAAAAAAGTAATAAATCTCTGTTACATTTAAGAAATTTTTAAAAACTGGTGACATTATACAGGCAATAAATGCAAAAAAGGCTCCTATAAAAATTCCGTACTGTCTTAAAGAGCGTAAAACTTCAAATTTGTTTGAAAGATTTTCAACTACAGTTTTTACTCCAACTGTGCTTAATAGTGCTGTTATATTTCCAACTACCAGCATAAAGGAATATAAAACCATAAATTCTCCATATCCTGCTGGTCCAAGACTTCTGCTCACTATCGAGTGAAAAAAAAAGCCGAGAATGTTGACATATAAAAATGCAAGGCTTACAGAGGAGATATCTTTAAACATTCATCTTTGTTTAAGACTAAGATTTTCTGCATGAGAAAATTTATTATGCAAGGAAAGAAGATAGTGTTCATATTTTTCTGCAATTCTATCCCATGTAAACTGCTTTGCATACTCAATACCGCGTTTGCCCATCTCTGTGATTAAATCATCCCTTTGTAAAAGAAAATTGATTTTTTCTGCTAAATCAGTAGCATCTTCGCTCTTAAAACTTATACCAAATCCAGCTTCAACAACCCATCTTAGTTCAGGTATGTCACTGACTATAACAGGCTTTCCCATAGATGCAGCCTCTAATGCAACAATTCCCTGTCCTTCAAATCTTGAAGGCATGATTAAAAATTTTGCTTTTGAAATAAACGAAACCTTCTTGTTTTCAGCCAGAAAACCAATAAAATGAATGTTTGTGATGTTTAAATTCTTTATTTTTTTTGTAAGTTTATTTTCATCTTTTCCTTTACCAGCAATTAATATTTTGATTTTAATATTTTTTACAGCAGTAAGGAGTACATCTAATCCCTTGTTATAGATATCAATTCTTCCAATATAGGCAATATAATCATGATTTAAAGATTTTTCATATAGCAAAACTTCCGAAATTCCATTAGGAATTACTGCGCTGTTAACTCTAAAATTATCTCTGGTTTTATTTGAAACTGTAATAATATTAGAAAATAATTTTGGATAAAACATTTCAATTAGATAAAAAGGCAGCCCTAAAATAAAATATTTTCTTAAGATGTTACGACCTTCTTTATGGTGAAGTTGTAAAATAACATTTTTATGAAAAAAGGATGAAAACACAGGGTTCCAGGGAGCAAAATCTTCAATGACTATATCGAAATCATAGGCATGCTTTTTTAGATACTGTATAGCCTTAAAAACATAGGAAAATACGCTTAAAATATAGTTTTTATCACTACCAAGAAAGTTGAATCTGAGGTTATCTTCTTCATAATTCTCTGCATCAGGATATTTTCCTGAAATAGTTAAAATCTCATGCCCTTTCATGGCTAATCGTTTATTTATCTCATAAGCCCTTACAGCTCCACCTCCACCAATCCATGGATTATTTATATGGTCATAGATTAGATGAAGAATCTTCATTTGCGAGCTTCACCGAATAAATCGCAACCGAATATTTCATAAAGTAATCTTCCTATATCAAACTTTTTTGTCAGTTGCATAATAAGAAGCAGGGGCAAGGCTAATATAATAAATAAATTTCTTTCTACTTTAATAGAAATATCTTTAAAACCTACTGATACAAACAAACGATATAAAGATTTTTTTGTGTACGGTCTTATATGGGTATAATAATCATAAAAATTAGTGCCATAACGAGTTAGTTTTATAGAAGTAGGAGGTATAAATATTGATGTCCAGTTTTCTGTTAATACATGAAATTTGCCTCCTTTTATTTCATGATAATGATTGAACTTATTCATTCATAAACCTTCTGATAATTTCTGCGATTTTTTCTGCTGATTTTTCCCAGTCAAACATTTGAGCTCTTTTTAAACCCTTATCAATATATTCTTTCCTTTTTAATGTGTCTTTACCAAAGCTCCAGATAGCATCATATACTGATTTTTTATCTTCTGGATTTACCAAAATACCAGCTTCACCCACAACTTCAGGCAAAGCACCGCTGTCAGCCACTATTACAGGGCAACCACATGCCATTGCTTCTAATGGAGTTAATCCAAAACCCTCATTAATTCCAGGATGAATTAAAGCAATAGCATTATTATATAAAGTTGATAATTCTTCATTACTACAGTAACCAATGAACTTTATATAATGATTTTGAGGCAAATTATAATGCTGATTTATTTTCCCAACTACTACAAGTGAAAAATTTTTTTTTAAATTACTGTTTTCCCATATTTCTATTAATATTTTAAAATTTTTAGAAGATTTCTCCGTATTTCCAACAAATAGAAAATAATTTTCTACGCCAAACATAGCTTTTGCGAGATTTTTCTTTTCATCCGACATTTTAAAAACAGTTTTATCGTATCCATTATGAACCACTTCAATTTTATTAAAAATTTTCATTCCGTGACTGTCAGACCAGTTAATAATTTCATTTTTAGTGAACTCTGAAACAGCAATTATCTGAACATCCTTTTCAAAACTTCTTTTTAAGATAAGATGAAAATATTTTGAATAAAATCTGAAATAAGGATACTTAATAGGATTGATGTCGTGGATGAGAATAACTTTTTTCATTTTGCTGAAAAATGGAAATTCAGAATACGCACTAAAAAATATTCCTTTTTTAAAAGATAAAGCTTCAGTGAGTAGAATTCTTATGCAATTTTTTAAAAGACTTCCATAAGTCGGTAAATCACACTCTACCCATTTAATATCAAACTCTGATAAATATTTTGGCAATCTTTTATAGAGTTCATTTTTTACTCGGGAAACGCCGAATTGTTTTTTCTCTTTTAATAGATTATTTATATATATTTTCATCTCTAATCATCTAAACTGGTAAAAAATTTAATTCAATAATAAAACAAAAGCCTGTAAAAATTAAAGTTATAAAACAATTTTATCTATATAAAAATCAGCTTCATTAACGTAATCACAACCTTTTTATATTTTCTTGATTTTTATGAATAACAATTTTTAAACTTAACTATAATTATTTTAATTAATTACTAACTCAAAAGAAGGTGGTTAAATATGAGAAAAGTAGGATTTTTTTTAATATTTTTAATGATTGCGTTGTCTGCTTGTAACTTAAGTGGTAATCCATGTTCAACTGTAAAAGAGAAGGATTTAAAAGAAACTTTGAAGATTAATTTTGATAGTATTATTGAAAAAAATGAAATTAAAGGAACTAATCTCTGTCAGGTTGTAGTTCAACGTAATGGAGGTTTTAGTATTTTTTATGCATATCCTGATGGAAAAACTTTTATCTTTGGAGATATTTATAAAGATGGTACATTTTTAAGTAAAGCAACTCTGGAAAGAATGCAGGAGAAGCTTTTTAAAAATTTTCTATCAGAAATAGACAGTGTTGTTGCTTTTTCTTATAAACCAGAAGGATACAATAAATATATTTATATGATTACTGATCCGGATTGTCCATTCTGTGAAAAAACTAAAGCAGCAGTTAAACAATGGGCTGATGCAAACAAGGTTGAAATAAAGGTGATCCTTTTGCCTCTTGAAAGTCTTCATCCTCAGGCGAAAGATAAATCCATAAAAGCAGTCTGTTCAGGAATGCAATATGATGATTATTTGAATTCCAGATGGACAGGAAATAAATGCTCAGAAGGTGTTAAAAAGATAGAAGATTCAATAGCACTTATGAAAAAAATTAATATAAATGGAACGCCTTCATTTATCTCTTTTAATGGGAAACGCCTGATGGGCTTTTCACCTCAGGAGCTTGACAATATTATAAAGTAAAGGAATTTTTCTTTAAAAATTCATAAAAAAGTTTATATATATGAGGTAAAGTTCTTTTAGTAGAACTAGCTATATAAAAGGCTCTATTCATCTGATAGTTTTTTATTTTTATTGCTTTTAGTTTCTGACATTCTATTTCGTCTTTAATGGCATGAATTGAAAGAATCGAAATACCCACACCATTTTTTATCGCCTGTTTTACAGCATCTGTGCTGCTTAAAATACAAACCACTTTTAATTTTTCAATATCTATTCCTATGTCATTAAACCAGCGTTCCATTTCTTTTCTTGTTCCTGAACCTTCCTCCCTCATTATGAAAGAATATCTGAGAATTTCTTCAGGTTCAATAAATGATTCATTAATAAAATCAGGACTGGCTATAACGAGTTCATCATTCATAAAAGGTGTATATTCAATTTTTGATTGATGAAGTTTTGTTCCGACTATTCCCATGAAAATCTGTCCAGAAAGCAGGCTGTCTGATACAGTTTTTGAATCTGATATGCTTATTTGAATTGAAATATCAGGATAGATGTTTTTGAAGGAAGATATTAACTTAGGAAGAATATAAGTTCCGGGAATACTACTTGCTGCAATATGCAGATTACCTGATGGAGTTGATTTGATTTTCTGTAAATCATCTTTTAATTTTTCAACTTTTTCTATAATTCTAACTGCGTGATCATAAAGCAGTTCTGCCTCTGTTGTCGGAATGATAGATTTACCGATTCTATCAAATAATTTAGAGTTTAATTCTTCTTCAATTGTTTTTATATGTTCACTTATTGTGGGTTGTGTTAAAAAGAGTTCCTTAGCAGCTTTTGAAAAACTTTTATTTTTAAATACAGATATGAAAATTTGAAGTTGATGAATATCCATGCAGACATTTTAGCAGAATTATGTTAACATTTGACAGATTTTGTTTTTTTTGATATCCTTTTCTTAAATGAAAAGACTGCTGGCTGTTTTTATTTTTATTGTGTTTTTAACTTCTAATGCTTACTCCTTTGATAGAAAAGGATTTTCACCAACAGCGCCATTTTCAGTATTTTCTACTTTTTCTGCAGAATCTCCCAAAAAAAAGCAGGTAGCGATTGATCTTGGATTTGAAGTTGCAAATAATCCTGATATAGAAAGAACAAATTTAAATATTTCCTATGGATTAACCAATAATCTTGAAATTATAACTAATCTTCCATACAATCTTTCATATAAAAACTCAGGAGATGATGCTGGTGCAGAGGACATTAATCTGGGCTTTAAACACAGGATAATTGATGAAACTACATATATACCAGCTTTTGCATATATGCTTTATATTGCAGGAGACATCGGTAAGGAGGAATTTTCTACTGAGGGAGGGGCTGGTGGTGGTTTGATTCTTACAAAAAAAATAGGACCGGTTAAAGTACATGGAAATGTAATGTATTTTCATCCAAATAGAGAAGATTTAAAAGAGACATGGAATATTAATCTGGGTTCAGAACTGAGTGTAAGTTATAACTCAAGTATTCTCTTTGAAATCATAGGCAGAAAAGCTATTGATGAAAACAAAATAGACCTTTTAGAATGGAGACTTGGCTATAGGGTGAAAATAACAGATTGTTCTTATACTACTGTAGGAGCTGGTTTTGATATAAAAGATAGAAGTCCTGATTTGAGGCTTATGTTCAGTATTAGTGTTGTTTTACCGGGTGAAAAACAAAAGCTTAAGAGAATTGTAGAAGATAGTGATTAATGTTATAATAATTCATGTTTGATTTGGGTTTTCAAGAACTTATTGTAATCTTTATCGTAGCCCTTTTAGTGGTAGGACCCAAAAGACTCCCTGAAATTGGTTATACACTTGGAAAAACAATAAACGAACTGAAAAAGGCTTTTCAGGGTGCAAAGTCTGAAATGGAACAGGAAATCAATGAAGTAAAAAATACAGTTGATGAGATTAAGCAGGACATAAAAAATCCACTTGAACTAAAAAACGAGCTTTTCAAAGATATGCCCTCCTTTTCAGATTTAAGAATAGACAAACATATTGAAAACATCGCAAGAAAAGAGATTGAGAAAAAGGAGTAATGATGGATGGAAGAACAGAAGATGTCTTTAATAAATCATCTTTCAGAACTCAGAAAGAGGATTGTAATATGTCTTGGAGCACTATTAGTAGCTTTTATATTTACATTTAGTTATTCTGAAGATCTTTTCAAGCTTTTGCTTTTCCCTCTTAATTATACTCCCAGGTTTTCTTTAAAAGAAGGTATAAGTTTTATTACTGATCAGAAGCTGCACAATACTAAGCTTGTTTTTTTAGCTCCTGCAGAGGCATTCTGGATGAACATGAAGATTGCTCTGGTAAGTGGTTTTATTATTGTAATTCCAATAATTTTCCATCAACTCTGGAAGTTTGTTTCGCCAGGGCTATATCAGCATGAAAAAAAATATGTATTACCATTTGTTTTAACTGCAACAGGACTTTTTTTGATCGGTGTTGCTTTTTGCTATTTTATAGTTCTTCCTTATGCAATGGATTTTCTGCTCAATTATAAAGTTGGCGATTTTTTAATGCCAATGCTTTCTGTCGGCCTTTATATAGATTTCCTTTTAAAGTTTCTTCTTGCCTTTGGTCTTGTTTTTGAACTTCCTGTGCTTATTGTTATCGCTACAAGAATGGGTTTCATAACACCTCAGACATTAAAGAAATATAGAAAATTAGCAATAATTCTTGCTTTTGTAACAGCGGCAATGATTACACCAACTCCAGATGCATTTAACCAGACTCTTATGGCTGTTCCCATGATAATTCTCTATGAAGTCGGAATATGGGCTTCTATATTGATAAATAAAAAAGGAAGAAAAGATGGAGAGAAGGAGTAAATCGTTAATATCTATTGCTTCTGACATTGCTGAAGGATTTGTTACAGTAAATCCTTTATTTCTAAAACAATTTCCAGAAAAAGAGCTTAAAGAACTTCGCGATGTATTGATAAAAAAGGAAAGGCAGATAAGGGGAGAGCCTTTTCCATTCAATGACCCATTATTAATAAGGAAGAGAAATATGAAACTTCAGAGGCTTTATCAGGCTATGGTTGTTATTAAAAATTTTATGGAAGGCAGAGTATGAAGATAGCACTTACTGGATTTTTTAACTCAGGCAAAACAACTATTTTTAATGCTATGACTCATCAGAAAATTGAGACATCTCTCTATCCAGCACCTGCTGATGTTGTACACAAAGGAGTGTTACAGGTTGATGATTTACGATTAAGGAGGATAGCTGAACTTATAAATCCCAAGAAAACTACTTTTGCTACTGTGGAGTGTTTCGATACAGCAGGATTAATCAAAGACAATCCATCTCACAATGCAAAAGTTATAGGGCAAATAATGGATGCTGATGCTTTGATATATATTTTAAGAGGATTTGAAGACTTGTCAGTTCCTTACCAGTTTAATACAGTTGATCCTGTAAGAGATTTTAATGAACTTGAGTATGAATTTATAATGCTCGACCTGGAACTGGTTATTAAAAGAATTGAGAGAATGGCCGAACAAAAAAAGAAGGGACAGAAGATAAATGAGAAAGAGATGGAAGTTTTAGAATTTTTAAAAGAGCATCTTGAAAATGGCCGTGTTCTGAGGACAGTTGAACTCAGAGAGGAACAAATGCGCGAAATAAGACATTTAAATTTTCTGAGCTTGAAGCCAGCATTTGGGGTTATAAATGCTGATGAGGACTCATTTAATACTGGAAAATTTAAAAATACTGGTTTCCTGCTAATATGCGGTACTTTAGAAAATGAAATTATAGAACTGCCAGATGATGAAATTTCAAATTTTTTAAATGCTATGGGCATAGATGAACCTGTAAGCAAAAAAATAGTAAGAAAAGCTTATGAAATACTTAACTACATATCTTTTTTTACTGCAGGACCAAAGGAAGTCAGGGCATGGACCATCAGAAAGTCAACTAAAGCCGCAGAGGCAGCAGGCAAGATTCATTCCGATATTCAGCGAGGATTTATTCGTGCTGAAGTAATATCTTATAATGATTTCATTTCAGTAGACGGAGATTTTACTGTGGCAAAACAAAAAGGAGTTTTAAGACTGGAAGGAAAGGAGTATGAGGTAAAAGATGGAGACATAATAACATTCAGATTTAAAGTATAATTTGGGGGAGGTGTGGGATGAAAAAATTTTTATACGAGTTGGATAGAAAGATTAAGCTGCGCTGGAAAATGGTAATTCCTCTGGCTTTGGCAATCGCGTTTGGAGTGATAGCAACTTTAGTTGTTACGGGATACGGAGTTCAAAAAATAGCTCAGAATACAGCAGTTCATTTTGGTGCTAAAGAAGTTCCAGAAACTGTAATAAAAGAGGTGAGAACTTTTCAGCTTGTTTTTGCTGTGCTAGGTTTTTTAGGCATTATTGGAGCATCAGTAACAGTTTATGTAACTTACATGTTCACCCACAAACCTATTAATCTTCTTGAAAGAACACTACGAAAAATCGCTGAAGGAGATTTAACTGTTAGTGTTGGATTTAAGGACAGAGTTGATATTGTTGGTAGACTTGCTTTGAGTATTGAAAAGGTTTTACAGACATTTATAAATCTTACAGATAAAGCTTTAGAGTACTCTCAGAAACTTGCTGATTCAGTTGACAGATGCAATAAGGTTATAGATGAGACAATAGAAGGAGCAAAAAAGCAAACACAACAGGCAAATCAGATTGCCACTGCAGCTGAGGAGATGACACAGACCATAACAGATATAGCCAGTAATGCTTCAAAAGCATCTGAAACTGCAACAGAAGCCATGGAAATCGCAAAAAATGGACAGAGAGTCTCTCAGAATGCTATTAAAAAGGTCAGTGATGTTTATCAGACAACTAATGAACTTGGTACGATGATAGACCAACTTAATAAATCTGCTTCTGAAATTGGAGAGATTGTTACTGTTATTAAAGATATAGCTGATCAGACGAATCTACTTGCTTTAAATGCAGCAATAGAGGCGGCAAGGGCAGGAGAGCAGGGAAGAGGATTTGCAGTTGTTGCTGATGAGGTGCGCAAGCTTGCAGAGAGAACAATTCGTTCAACTGATGAAATTTCTGGAAAGATAAACATGATTCAAAAAGAAACAGCAGAGACTGCTAAGTCTATGAATAAAGAATTAACAGAGGTTAAAGATGTAACAGAATCTGTAAAAGGTATAGGTAATGCTCTGGAGGAAATACTTTCCTATGTTGAAAAGGTTAAAGACCAGATAACTCAGATAGCAACAGCTGTTGAGGAACAATCTGCTGCAAGCGAGGAAGTTACCAGAAACATTGAAGAATCTGCAAAGATTGCTTCTCAGATAGAAAAACTTGCTGAAGCAATAGTTAAAGATTCTTATGCAATTCTTCATGTATCTTCTGATCTAAGGCATACTGCTTCAACAGTAAAAACAAAAAGAACACAGGAGATGCTTTTCGACATATTTAAAGGAGACCATGAACGACTGATGATCAGAATTAATGCTCATTTAAAAGGTATAGAAAAACTTGATCCTGAAAGACTTGCAGATTATCATTCCTGTGGTGTAGGAAAGTGGTATTATGGAGAAGAGGGACAGAGATTTAGAGATTTACCGGGATTTAAAGAGCTTGAGGATATTCATAAAGCATGTCATATCCTTGGACGGGATATAATCTTAGCACATAATTCAGGAGACCATGAAAGAGTGAATAAACTGCTTCAGGAAGCACAGAGAAATAGTGAGAGATTAAACAGAATGTTAGACCAGCTTAAGAGTGATTATCTTGCAAGACTCAGGTAAAGAATGGTATTATTAATTAAACTTTGGAGAGGTGGCCGAGTCGGTCGAAGGCAGCCGCCTGCTAAGCGGTTGTGGGGCCAAAAGCTCCACCCAGGGTTCGAATCCCTGCCTCTCCGTTTTCTGACATAATGGATTCTTATTCAATTATATCTCAGTTTTCTTATCCTGGTTTGTTTTTTTTACTGATTCTTGGTGGAATCGGAGTGCCCTTCTTTCCTGAAGATTTAATTCTTATTGCATGTGGAGTTATGATTTCTCTTGATATTATTCAACTTGTTCCTGCAGTATTGATTTCTTATGCAGGGCTTATTATCTCTGATTTTATGCTTTACTGGGCTGGAAGAAAATTCGGAAGAAAAATAGTAACTAACCCTAGATTCGAGAGAATTTTATCTCCTGCCAAGTTAAGGATTCTTGAAAAAAAATTTAGAAAACACAGCACATTGATAATGTTGCTTGGAAGACTTCTTGTAGGTTTTCGTGCTCAGGTTTTTTTACTTTCAGGAATTACAAGGGTTTCAATGATAAAATTTTTAATTATTGACTCATTTGGCTCTGCAGTAGTTCTCTCTATTATGATTACTGCTGGATATCTTGGCGGCAAATTTCTGGAAAGTGTTCAAACAGGAATGCTGTATATGGAATATATTGTTGGTTTTTTAGTTATTCTTGTAGTTATTCTGATAATTATTTATTTATCATACAAGTGTTTGATAAAAGGGAATAATAGTTCACAGTCATAAATTTTATCTTGGAAAATCTTTATAATTTCAGAAATTTTTTGCTAAAATAGTCAAAACTCTTTTTTGAGAGGTGTTTTATGGAAAAAGTAGAGATTAGATGGCATGGAAGAGGAGGGCAGGGAACTGTCACAGCTGCTAAGGTATTTGCTGATGCATGTCTTAGCGGTGGAAGATATGTTCAGGCTTTTCCTGAATACGGTCCAGAAAGAGCAGGAGCACCACTTAGAGCATACAATAGAATAAGCTCAAAGGAATTAAGAATGCATTGTCCTGTGTCAAATCCTGATGTGGTTGCAGTGGTTGATACTACTTTAATTGAAAGTATTGATGTTACAGAAGGTGCCAAAGATAATACGATATTTATTATTAATTCATCAAAAGATCCTGGAGAACTCAGAAAAAAGCTTAATTTAAAACCAACCCAAAAACTTTATGTTGTTGATGCCACAAAAATTGCAATTGAATGTTTTGGAAGACCTATGCCCAATTCACCAATGGTAGGTGCTTTGAACAGAGCTACAGGACTTGTTCAGCTTGAGACTCTTTTTGAGGATGTAAAGAAAAGTTTTGGCAAAAAGTTTTCACAGAAAATAATTGATGGTAACCTTCTTGCTGTCAAGAGAGGTTACGAGGAGGTGAAGGAAGGATGATAGGATGGAAACAAATACCACCAGGAATGGTTATTCTTGAGCCTGGTTCAGCTTTAAAATTTAAAACCGGTTCATGGAGAGCATATAAACCAAGATGGATAGAGGAAAACTGCATTCAGTGCTTGAATTGCTGGCTTTACTGTCCTGATAATGCTGTGAAAGTTCAAGATGGCAAAAGACAGGATTTTGATTTTGACTACTGTAAAGGATGTGGAATCTGTGCTTTAGAGTGTCCAGGTAAAAAAGGTAACAAAGCAATTGTAATGGAAGAGGAGGTAAAATAATGACAAAAATTGTGGCAGTTACAGGAAATGAGGCCGTGGCAAATGCTTTTCGCCAGGCAGAACCTGATGTATGTGCAGCCTATCCAATCACTCCTCAAACTGAATTAATGCAGAGGTTTGCAGCGTTTGTTTCAAATGGGCAGGTTAAAACCGAGCTCATTCTTGTTGAAAGTGAACATTCTGCTTTAAGTGCCTGCGTTGGTGCTGCAGCTGCAGGTGGAAGAGTTGCTACAGCAACATCGTCTCAGGGACTTGCATTAATGTGGGAGATTTTGTTTATCGCTTCAGGATTAAGATTACCAATTATTATGCCTGTTGTAAATAGAGCTATTTCAGCACCGATAAACATACACTGTGATCATTCTGATGCAATGGGGGCAAGAGACAGTGGATGGATTCAACTATGGAGTGAAAATGCCCAGGAAGCATATGACAATACAATTCAGGCATTCAGAATTGCTGAGCACATGGATATAAGACTTCCTGTAATGGTCTGTTATGATGGCTTTATAATAAGTCATTCTATAGAGAGAATTGAGTATCTTAACGATGAAGTTGTGAAAAAATTTATTGGTGAGTATAAACCTCTTTATCCTCTTCTTGATATTGATCATCCAAAAAGTTATGGTCCACTGGTTTTAACAGATCTCTATATGGAAGTGCGTAAAGCACATTCAGAAGTTTATAAAAAAGTTCCTGATGTTGTTTTATCCATAGCAAAGGATTTTGAAAAGATATCAGGTAGAAAATACGAACTTTTTGAATCATACAGACTTGATGATGCAGAGATTGGAATTGTTATTTTAAATTCTGCAGCAGGAACAACTAAGGATGTTATAGATGAATACAGAGATAAAGGAGTTAAGGTTGGATTACTGAAACCAAGACTTTTCAGACCGTTTCCTTATGAACAGATCGGGAATGCTCTGAAACATTTGAAAGCAGTTTGTGTTCTTGACAGAGCTGATGCTTTTGGAGGTTCTTTTGGCCCTCTTTACCTTGACATAGCAACAAGTCTTTGTAACCACAGTAAAAGGCCTTTAGTGATTAATAGAATTTACGGACTTGGTGGAAGAGATTATATGCCAGAGCATGCAGCGGAAGTTATTGATGAATTAATTCAGATTGCAGATACTGGTAAAGTAAAAAGCTTTAAAGAATATATTGGAGTGAGGGAGTAATATGACAACACCTTTAAATCTTAAAGAATTATCGAAAAAAGAATTAAGATTTACTTCAGGACACAGGTTATGTGCAGGATGTGCAGCACCAACTGTTGTAAAGATGGTACTTCTCGCAGCCTGTGATTATCCGGTTATTGCAGCATCAGCTACAGGTTGTCTTGAGGTTTCTTCCTGTATATCAACATATACAGCATGGAAAACTCCCTGGATTCATAATGCCTTTGAAAATGCTGCAGCCACACTTTCTGGAGTTGAGACAATGTATAGAGCACTAAAAAAACAGGGTAGAATTGATAAAGATATAAAATTTATAGCAATTTCAGGTGATGGTGGAACATATGATATAGGTTTTCAGAGTCTTTCTGGAGCAATGGAAAGATGGCATAATATGCTTTATGTTTGTTATGACAATGAAGCTTATATGAACACTGGAATTCAACGTTCAGGTGCAACACCGACTTTTGCTGATACAACAACCTGCCCTGCAGGTGCGGTTATTCCGGGGAAACCTCAGCAGAGAAAGGATTTAACAAAAATTATGGCAGCACATGGGATTCCATATGTTGCACAGGCTTCTCCAAGTCACTGGCCAGATTTAATGAAAAAAGTAAGAAAAGCTCTTGAAATTGAAGGTCCAAAATTCATAAATGTTTTTACACCATGCAATCGTGGTTGGAGAACAAGAACAGATGATGCAATTCTATTAAGTAGACTTGCTGTTGAGACCTGTTTCTGGCCACTTTATGAAGTTGAAAATGGAGTAACAAAAGTTACATTCAAACCTAGAGAGAAAAAACCTATAACAGAGTTTCTGAAGGCTCAGGGAAGATTTAGACATCTTTTTGAACCGGGCAAAGAAAAACTTGTTGAACAACTTCAGCAGATGATTGATAATAATTGGGAAAAGCTTCTTAAAGAAGAAGAGATGTTTGCTCCAAAAGAAGAAACCAAATAAACAATCTTTCTGGCTCTCTGTTTTTTGTTGCAGAGAGCCATTTTTTTTTCTATTTATTTTTGTTATAATATTCCTTATCATTTTTTATAAAGGTGGTAAATGGGCTCTGAGGCTTTAACACACAGATATTTACCTGTTCTGATAGTGATAATTATATCAATTATTATTGGTATGAGCATAATTGTTATCAGCAAGCTGGTTCGTCCTAAAAGACCTTATACATTAAAGCTGACTCCATATGAATGCGGAATTCCTTCAGTTGAAGATACATGGGAAAGATTTAATTTAAAATTTTATATTGTAGCAATAGTGTTTGTAATATTTGATGTAGAAACAATTTTTCTATATCCATGGGCAATTGCCTATAAAAAAATCGGGTTTTATGCTTTGATAGAGATGTATCTTTTTATTGTTATTTTATTTATTGGTTATTTTTATGCGCTTGGTAAAAATGTTTTTAACTGGAGTAAGGAATGATTCATATTATTGACACAGTAACAGAGCCTGTTGAAGTTGAGGAAGGAATTAGAGTAATTCCAGCAGCGAATACAATTATAACAACGCTTGATAAAATAGCAAGCTGGGGGAGGATGTCTTCTCTGTGGCCTCTTACCTTCGGTCTTGCATGTTGCGCTATAGAGATGATGGCAGCTGCAGCATCTCATTATGACCTTGACAGATTTGGGATTATAATGCGAGCAACGCCAAGACAGGCAGATGTTATGATTGTGGCTGGAACTGTCACAAAAAAAATGGCTCCGGTAGTAGTAAATCTTTATCATCAAATGCCTGAACCCAGATATGTAATTGCAATGGGAAGCTGTGCCTGTAGCGGAGGAATTTTTAATACCTATAGCACTGCTCAGGGAGTAGATGAAATTTTACCTGTCGATGTATATATTCCCGGATGTCCCCCAAGGCCTGAAGCATTAATTCAGGGAATACTAAAATTACAGGAAAAAATTAAAAATGAGTCATACATTAAAAAGGGCAGTCAATCAACTATATGTTTAATAGATAATGATTTTAAACGGAGCAAACATGAATCTAACAGATATAGTGAAAAAGATCAAGGATAAGTTTCCTCAAGAAATTTTATGGCTAACATGTTTTAGAGAAGAATATTCAATTACTGTTAAAAAAGAAAAAATTAAAGAAATTTTAGTATATCTTAAAAAAACTCCTTCTTTAGAGTTTGACTATCTTGTTGACGTTACTGCAACTGATTATCTTGGTTTTAGAGAGCCTCGTTTTGATGTTGTTTATCACCTCATGTCCATTAAATATAAACATAAAATAAGAGTTAAAGCACAGGTACCAGAGGAAGGATGCTGCATAGACTCGATTACAGATTTATGGGCAACAGCAAACTGGTTTGAAAGAGAGTGTTTTGATATGTTTGGAATTATGTTTACAGGGCATCCTGATCTTAGAAGAATACTTATGCCCGAGGATTGGAATGGATTTCCTTTAAGGAAAGACTATCCGGTTAAAAGTGCTCTTGGAGACAAGGAATGGGAAACATACAGGGAATTAAAAGAAACTTCAAGAGGCTGGAAAGAAAATGAAAAATAACAATCTCGCTGAAAAAGAGTTGATTGTTAACATGGGCCCACAACATCCTGCTACTCATGGTGTTCTCAGACTTGTTCTTGAAGTTGAAGGTGAAATTATTAAAAAATGCACTCCCTATATTGGTTATCTGCACAGGGGAGTTGAGAAGCTTTCTGAAGATCTGACGTATGTGCAGAGTTTACCTCTAACTGATAGGCTGGATTATCTTTCAAGTATGGTAAATAATGTTGGATTTGCTCTCGCGGTTGAAAAACTTGTTGGCATAAATGTTCCTGAGAGGGCAAAATTTATAAGAACCATTATGTCAGAGATGACAAGAATATGCAGTCATCTTGTATGGCTTGCCACACATGCACTTGATATTGGTGCGATGACAGTTTTTCTCTATGCAATGCGAGATAGAGAATACCTGTTAGAACTTTTTGAAATGATAGCAGGTGCAAGATTAACAGTAAGTTATTCCAGAATTGGTGGCGTTAGATGCGATATAAATGACGAATTTCTTGATAAACTTGGCAAATTTATAAATGAATTTCCTGATAGAGTTGAAGAATATGAAACACTGATAGACCGTAACAGAGTATGGTTAAAAAGAACAAAAGGAGTTGGGGTTATTTCAGCAGAAGAAGCAATAAACTATGGTCTTACAGGTCCGGTTTTAAGAGGTTCAGGTGTTTACTATGATGTGAGGAAATTTTTCCCTTATGATGCTTATGATCAGGTTGAATTTGAAGTTCCTCTTGGTAAAAATGGAGATATCTATGATAGATACAGATGCAGAATGCTTGAATTCAGGCAGTCAGCAAGAATCATCAAACAGTGTATAGAAAAGATTCCTTCAGGTTCTATTCTTGCTGAAAATGCTCTGCGAATAAGAATGCCTGAATCTCCATTGAAAATTGATAAACAGGACATTAGTTTTGAGTTATATATTGAAGATAAGCAAATAGAGAGTTTCATTGAAAAATTTCCTGAAGTTTATGCCTCTGTAGAAGCTCCTCGTGGAGAACTTGGATTTTATATAGTTTGTGATAACTCCTCCAAACCTTTTAGAGTGAGAGTACGTGCTCCTTCATTTGTTCATGCTGGAGTTCTTCCAAAACTATGCGAGGGTTCGTTGATTGCTGATGTAATAGCAAATATAGGCTCAATAGACATTATTCTTGGAGAGTGTGACCGATAATGGAAACACTTAATCTAATTTTTCTAAGTGTGATTTACACCGCGATTTATTTTGGTATTCTTTTGCTTCACATCGCTTATGCCACCTATGCTGAAAGAAAAATTATCGGGCATATTCAATTGAGACTTGGTCCTATGGTTGTAGGCCCCCATGGATTACTTCAGCCAATTGCTGATGTGGTTAAGCTTATTTTTAAAGAGGATATCGTGCCGTCACGAGTGGATAAATTCATTTTTAAAGTTGCACCTCTTATAAGTTTAACAGCTGCATTGAGCAGTTTTGCAGTAATTCCTGTAAATCAGAACTGGGTTATTTCAGAGATAGATGTTGGATTACTTTATGTCTTGGGCATTGCAGGACTAAGCGTATATGGAATTGTTTTTGCCGGCTGGTCATCCAATTCAAAGTATGCTTTTCTGGGGGGTCTTCGTTCTGCAGCTCAGATGATCAGCTATGAGGTAGCTCTCGGTCTTAGCCTTGTTGGAGTAATTTTAATGGCTGAATCATTTAATCTGACTGAAATAGTGAATAAGCAGAGTGAATACTGGTATGGAATGTTTTTACTGCCTCAAATTATCGGATACTTTGTTTTCATTGTTGCAATGCTTGCTGAGACCAATAGACTGCCTTTTGACCTGCCTGAAGCAGAGACAGAGCTTGTTGCAGGATATTTTGTTGAGTACTCTGGCGCAAGATTCTCACTTTTTTATCTTGCCGAGTATGCAGCAATGTTCTGTATGTCAGCTCTTGCTGCAATATGTTTCTGGGGAGGATGGACTGTTCCGCCATTTTTGATAGAAGCTTTTCCATTTCTCGAAAAAGTACCGGGTATTGTATGGTTCCTTTTAAAGCTCTATTTCCATATCTTTTTGTTTCTGTGGATCAGAGGAACACTTCCAAGATACAGATATGATCAGCTTATGGCAATAGGATGGAAAGTTCTTATTCCTCTGGCACTGGTAAATATAGTATTGACTTCAATATTAAAATATTATTTATGAGAACATTATGAAGCTAAAGGAAATTTTAAATAAGATATTTTTGATTGAGATTATTAAAGGCTTGTCATTGACTCTTAAAATGCTCTTTAGCAAATCAGTAACAATTCAATATCCATTTGAGCGAAGAAAAGTATATCCTGGATTTAGAGGTAAACATGCTCTAATAAGAGATCCTTTTACAAATAATACCAAATGTATTGGATGTATGAGATGTTCAACTGTGTGTCCATCCAGATGTATCTATATAAAAAGAGAAAAGGTTGAAAATAAAATGGCTGTTACGGACTATATAATAGATGCTTCAAGATGTGTATTCTGTGCATACTGTGTTGAAGCATGCCCTGTCTGTGCACTGGTTTTAACCGAGGACTTTGAATACTCAACATATTCACGAAACACTCTTATTTTTAATAAAGAACAGCTTCTTAAAAACTGGGACGAGTTTGTCCAGAAATGGCCTCAAGATTTGTATTTTAATAAATTCTGGCAGCCTCCGGGCATTGATCCATCAAGGTGGCCAAAGGCAAAGAGGGAACAGAAGCCTATTCCCCTTAGAAGAGTGGTTGAAATAAAGAAGGAGGATAATAGTGAACCCGCCGATAATTGAACAGATATTTTTTATATACTTTTTTATTAGTTTATCCTTTCTCAGCCTGTCGGTAATTATTTCAAAAAATATCATGCACAGTACGTTTTTCCTGCTCATTTTTCTTCTACATGTTGCAGCACTTTTTTTATTTTTAAATGCTGAGTTTTTGATGGTAATTCAAATTATCGTTTATGTTGGAGGAGTTCTTGCTTTGTTTGTATTTGCGATTATGGTGATGAATATAAAAGAAGAATTCAGGCATAAAAAATTTGTGAAGTTTGCTGGAGCTGGATTGATAACAGGTTTTTTATTTTTTATTGGTATATACCTGTTTATTAAAGGAGCCAGAACACCTCAGGAGACTCTTCCACCCGTGGATGTAAACTTGATTGGCAGGCTACTTTATTCTTACTATCTTTTGCCATTTGAAATACTTTCCCTGGTTTTACTGGTTGCACTTGTTGGAGGGATAATCATAGCCAAAAAGTTACCAAGGGAGGAAAAATGATACCGCTTAACTGGTATCTGATTTTAAGCTCTACTCTGTTTACGATTGGTTTAGTGGGTTTTATTGTCAGAAAAGACCTTATTGTCATGCTTATGTGTCTTGAGATTATGTTTAATGCCGTGAATATCAGTTTTGCTTCTTTCAGTTACTACAATGCTAGTTTAACAGGACAGATTTTTGTGCTTTTTTCAATTGCTGTGGCTGCCTGTGAAACTGCTATCGGTCTTGCTATAGTGCTTGCATTAGTGCGAAATATGAGGATTAACCATTCTGATGAGATTACTAACTTGAGAGGTTAAAATGGATGAAAGATATTACATTTTAATACTGCTTTTTCCACTTGCGGGATTTTTATTCAACATTATTGTGGGCAGATTTGTCCGTCCGAAGTGGACAAGCTGGGTTGGTGTGATGTCAATATTTGGGTCTGCAATAGTTTCAATGTTTGCAATTTTTGATGTTATGTCAGGTAAAACCATTGAATACAATGTCTATACCTGGATACTCTCTGAGGATTTAAAGATAAACTTCGGTTATCTGATAGACCAGCTTACTGCTGTAATGCTTTTTGTTGTTTGCTTTGTTGGCTGGCTTATTCATATTTATTCTGTTGGGTACATGCATGGAGATCCAGGTTATCCAAGATATTTTGCCTATCTTAATCTCTTTGTTTTTTCAATGCTCATGCTCGTGATGGGTAATAATCTTGTTCAGCTTTATTTTGGATGGGAGGCTGTTGGGCTTTGTTCGTATTTCTTGATTGGATTCTGGTATAAGAAAAAATCAGCAGCTGATGCCGGTAAAAAGGCATTTATTGTTAACAGGGTAGGAGATTTTGGTTTTGCTTTAGGAATTTTCCTCTTATTTGTAAGTGTTTATGCCTTGAATTATAGTGAAGTATTTCATAAAATTCCTTTTCTTCAGGGTAAGACTATAAATATTCTTGGCTGGGATGTTGATTTAATCACCTTAATTGCTTTGCTTCTCTTCTGTGGTGCAGTTGGAAAGTCCGCTCAGATACCTCTATATGTTTGGCTTCCTGATGCAATGGAAGGACCAACTCCTGTTAGTGCACTAATCCATGCTGCCACTATGGTGACAGCCGGGGTATTCATGGTTGCTAGACTCAATCCCCTTTACGGACTCTCAGATACAGCACTGGCAGTTGTTGGTATTATAGGTGGCATAACAAGTTTATTTGCAGCAACAATGGGACTTGTACAGCGAGACATGAAGAGAATCATAGCCTATTCAACAATAAGTCAAATTGGCTATATGTTTATTGCCTGTGGTGTTGCAGCCTATGGTGCTGGAGTATTCCATCTCTATACTCATGCATTCTTTAAGGCTCTTTTATTTCTGTGTGCTGGAAGCGTGATGCATGCAATGTCTGGAGAGCTTGATATTTATAAAATGGGTGGATTAAGAAGAAAAATGCCGGTTACATATATTACTTTTCTCATTGCTGCTCTTACAATATCCGGAATTCCTGGATTATCCGGATTTTTCAGCAAAGACGAGATACTATGGTTTGCTTTTTCGTCAGGGAAGCCATATGGAAAGTTTTTATGGGCCATCGGAACAATTACAGCAGCTCTGACAGCATTTTACACTTTTAGAATTCTTTTTGTTGCATTTCATGGAAAGTTCAGAGGAACTGTTGAAGATTTTAAGCATGTTCACGAGTCTCCACTGATAATGACCATTCCTTTGGTAGTACTGGCAATTGGTTCAGTTTTAGTTGGATACTTCTCTGTTCCTCATTTTCTGGAACCTATTGTTGGTAAGGTTTCTGTCATGGCAAATTATGCCCAGGAAAGATTCGTCATGATAATCTCAATAATTGCCGGGATTTCTGGTATTATGATTGCCTGGTACATGTATATCTTTAAACCTCAGCTTCCAGAAAGGCTTGCTAAAACTTTTCAGGGAATCTATAAGGTTCTATGGAATAAATATTATGTCGATGAAGCTTATAGCTTCCTTTTTGTAAAACCAACTATATGGTTTGCGGATAAATTCATTGAAAGATTTACAGATATTAGGATAATAGAGGGAATAGTTAATGGAATTCCGAAGCTCTGCTATAATGCTGGATTATGGGCAAGACGGATTCATAAGGGTTATTTACAGCAGTATGCGATATTCATGATTATAGGGATTTGTATCTTTATTCTAATTCTCCTTAGTAGGTGAGGTTAAAACTATGCATGAAGAAGTAGCAGTTAATGGAAGGATAAAGTTTGAGCTCAGAAAACATCTTCTGCTTTCTTTGGTTGTTCTTATTCTTGTTGGTAGTGTGATTGTTGCTTTTGGTTTTGCAGCGAAGAATCTACAGTATCCTGTTCTTTCCACACTTATATTCTTCCCTGTAGTCGGTGTTGCTTTTATTGCTATAATTCCACGAGATAAAGAGGAGTTAATAAAACTTTCAGCACTTTTAATCGCAATTGTTGAGTTTGTTTTGACTATTCCTCTTTACATATCTTTTGATAGAACAACTGCTCAGATGCAATTTAAAGAGGAGCATTTATGGATTCCTCAGTGGGGAATCAAGTACTGCCTTGGTGTTGATGGAATAAGTGTTCTTTTCATTCTTTTAAGCAGCTTGCTTACAATTTTATGTATAACAGTGTCCTGGAATGAAATTATAAAGAAAATAAAGGAGTTTTACGGAGCTGTTCTTCTCACTCATGCTGCAATGATCGGAGTGTTTATGAGTCTTGATATCTTCCTTTTTTATATTTTCTGGGAAGCAATGCTTATTCCAATGTATTTGATTGTTGGAGTATGGGGTGGACCAAACAGGATCTATGCTGCAATAAAGTTCTTTCTTTATACTTTTCTGGGAAGTCTTTTGATGCTTGTTGGGATAATAGTGCTTTATCTGTATACAGGAACCTCAGATATGCTCACTCTCATGAAGACTGCGTATCCTTACAGAATGCAGTTCTGGTTGTTCCTTGCATTTTTTGCAGCTTTTGCAGTTAAAGTGCCAATGTGGCCTGTGCATACCTGGCTTCCTGATGCTCATACAGAAGCACCGACTGCAGGCAGTGTAATTCTTGCCGGAATTCTTATCAAGATGGGAGCTTATGGATTTTTAAGGTTTAATCTTCCAATGTTTCCAGAAGCGTCTATTGCAATGAAGCCATTTATGATGATTCTTTCAGTTATTGCGATAATTTACGGTGCTCTGATATGTCTGGTACAAAAAGACCTCAAACGCCTTATTGCATACAGCTCGGTAAGTCACATGGGATTTGTAACACTGGGCATTTTTGCACTTAATCAGCAGGGAATTCAAGGTGGAATTCTCCAGATGGTCAATCATGGAATTGTTACCGGTGCTCTATTTTTATGCATAGGAATGATTTATCAGAGAACGCATACTCGACTGATAAAGAATTATGGAGGAGTTGCCACAATAATGCCTGCTTATTCAGCATTCTTTATGACTTTTACTCTGGCATCCATTGGATTACCAGGTACAAATGGGTTTATTGGCGAGTTTTTGATACTTCTTGGAGCGTTCAAAGCATGGAAGCTCATGTGTGTTCTTGCAGCCATTGCATTGATTATCGGTGCAGTTTATATGCTCTGGCTTTATCAGAGAGTGTTTTTTGAAAAGACCAATCCAGAGTTTTTGCATCACATAGATGATTATGGAGACCTTAATGCAAGGGAGATAATTACACTGCTTCCTCTTATGATAGCGGTAGTCTGGATAGGATTTTATCCTAATGCTTTATTGAGTTTTATGGACATTTCGGTTAAAGAATTAATTGAGCATGTAAGAACTGTAACGGAGGCTATGAAATGAACATACCGCAGATTCCTTTAAACTTTGAAGCTCTTATACCTGAGATAGCCCTTACTGGTTTTGCATCATTGATTTTACTTGTTGGACTCTTTAAAATTAGAAATGAAATTCTTTTATGGAGCTCTGTCTTATTTTTACTGGTTCTTACGATATTAATTCCATCTTTTGAAGGAAAATCATTCGGCGAGATGTTTCTTAATGACTTTATTGCTATATATTTAAAAATTATAATTCTTGCAGGAACTGCCATTTCTTTGCTTGTTCTTGCTTCATACTTAAAGGAAAGATTGATTTTACTCAATGAGAGCATTGCTCTTTTGCTTTTTTCTGCTCTTGGAATGATGCTTATGGTTTCAGCAAGAGAGTTAATGAGTTTTTTTGTTTCTTTTGAACTCATGTCTTTAAGTATCTACATTTTAGCTGGGATAAGAAGATACGATCCCAGATCAAATGAAGCTGCAATCAAGTATTTTATGCTTGGCGGACTTTCCACAGCAATCATGCTTTTTGGAATAGCTTTTATCTATGGAGCCACAAATACAACAGATTTTTCCGACATTATAAACTCAATATCAAATTATCCGATGCTGAGTCTTACAGGACTTGTTCTGTTTATAGTGGGGCTCTGTTTTAAAATAGCCATTGTTCCATTTCATATGTGGGCACCTGATGTTTACGAAGGATCTCCAACTCCTGTTACAGCTTTTATATCAACGGTTCCAAAAGTTGCTGTACTTGGAGCATTTGGAAGAATTTTGATTGAAATTTTTAAAAGCTACTATTTTGAATGGAGCAGTTTCTTAATTGTCCTTTCAATTCTTACAATGGCTGTGGGTAATCTGGTTGCTCTTCCTCAGAAAAATATTAAAAGAATGCTTGCTTACTCAAGCATTGCACATGCTGGCTATATAACTCTTGGATTAATTGTAGGAACTCAAACAGGATTTAATGCGGTTGTTGTTTACATGCTTATTTATACTTTAATGAATATCGGTGCTTTTGCAATGGTAATACTATTCAATGAAGAAAACATAGAAAACTATAAAGGGCTTCATAAATTTCATCCTGCACTTGCTCTTGCAATGCTCATATTTATGTTTTCGTTAACAGGAGTGCCACCAACTGCAGGATTTATTGTCAAATTCAATATCTTCCTTCAAGCTATAAAGGCAGACCTTACCTGGCTTGTTATAGTTGCTGTGATTTTTACAGTCATATCAGCTTACTACTATCTAAGAATAGTGATGTACATTTACATGAAAGAGCCTGTAAAAATGCCACAGCCAGTTTTTTCAAAAGAGCTTGAGATAGCAGTTCTTGTTTGTGTTATAGGAGTTACAGTTTTAGGTGTTCTTCCTTTATTTTTAATATAAAGCTTTAAACCAACAAAATTGTCATAAAATAACAATTGTGATATAATCCTATTACATCAAATAAAAGATCAAGCCATGAGGAGGTGTGATATGCAGTTTTACTCAGTAAAGGTTGAGATTCCAGAACAATGTAATATAATTCTTGGGCAAACTCATTTTATCAAGACTGCTGAAGATCTCTATGAAATTTTAGCAACTCATATATCTCATGCTAAATTTGCTGTTGCTTTTACAGAAGCATCAGGTCCCTGTCTGATTCGTGCTGAAGGAAACGATGAACAACTCAAAGAAGTATGCATTAAAAATTTACAGAACATTGGAGCGGGTCATGTATTTTGCATATTGATGAAAGGTGCATTTCCAATAAGTGTATTAAATGCAATTAAGATGTGTCAGGAAGTATGCAATATTTACTGTGCAACTGCAAATCCTCTTGAGGTAATAGTTGCGGAAACTGAGCTTGGTAAAGGAATTCTTGGAGTAATTGATGGATTTGCACCAAAGGGAGTTGAAAAACCAGAGGACAGACAGTACCGGAAGGAGTTTTTAAGAAAAATTAGCTATAAACTTTAAGGCAAACCAACTCCTTCAATAATGGTTCCGCAACCTGTGCAGCGGGACTTTTTAATGTTTATTTTATTTACAGAAAATCCAAATCTTTCTATAACAACATTTTTACATGCCGGACAGTAAGTATTTTCACCGGCTTCTCCGGGTATATTTCCGGTATAAACAAATTTTAGTCCTTCTTCAAAACCAATCTTTCTTGCCTGTTTCAAAGTTGAAACAGGAGTTCCTGGTTTATTCAGAAGTTTATATGTTGGATAAAACTGTGTTACATGCCAGGGAATTGACGGATCTATTGATTTAATAAATTTTGCAGTCTGTCTTAAAAATTCATCTGAATCATTTAAATCAGGAATTATTAGAGTTGTAATCTCAACCCATACCCCGAGTTCTTTAAATAGATTTATATTTTGCAATACAGGTTCAACTCTTGCTCCACAAATTTTTTTATAAAAATCATCATTGCCTTTAAGATCAATGTTTATTGCATCAATATAGGGAGCTATGAACCGCAAAGCTTCCTCTGATATGTAACCATTGCTTACAAAAACATTTTTAATGCCTTTTCTCTGTGCAAGAACCATACAGTCATGAGCAAACTCAAGAAAAATTGTTGGCTCAGTGTAAGTGTAGGAAATACTTTTACATCCACCTGTTATGGCTTCTTTTACAACATCCTCAGGAGTAAAATCCTCTCCAGAAATATCTTTATAGAGCTTTGGATGCTGAGATATGGTGAAATTCTGGCAATGAAGACATCTAAAATTACACCCTACTGTAGCAATTGAATATGATAAAGAACCAGGATAAAAGTGAAAAAGAGGTTTTTTTTCAATAGGATCAATATGATTGGCTATGATTCTTCCATAAACAAGACTATATAGTGTGCCATTTCTGTTTTCTCTTACTCCGCAGATACCTCGGCCATGAAGTGATATTATGCAGTAATGGTTACATAACAGGCATTTAACTTTTTGATCAGGAAGCTTTTCATAGAACAAAGCTTCTTTCATTATTTTTTAGTTCTACCGCCACGTTGTTTTTTAGAAGTAGTTGAAGCTTTTTTAGTTGTTGCTGCTTTTTTGGGTTTTCTTTCAGATTGAGGCTTATCTTCTACTTCTGATTCCATGATTTTATATTTCTCTATAACAATTCTTTCTGCTTCAAACCAGTTGTCAAAGTCTCTTCCAGGAATGAATCCACTTTTAACATACAGTTCATAAGCCAGCTGTCTGATTTCATCTTCAAGTTTTTCTCGATCAATCATTTTGCCCTCCTATAATTTAGTTGTATTAATAACAGTATATCAAATAATTAAAGATCTTGCATAATGCATCGATATTGGATAAAAACTTTGAATGGAAAATAATGACTAAAACTAAATTTGTGACGTTCTTTTTCAAACCCAAATACAGATTTAATGGAGAGGGATGGTGGGATTGAACCCACTGCATGAATATTACATCACGCATCTCTGATTTTGCAGACCAGAAGAAGAGTGCCACTCTCACATCCCGCACCATTAATTTAAGATAGATATTTCCAAAAAGTAAAATAGATTTTTTCTATTAAAGCCACATAAGTCTATCGAAATCAGGAGGAGGAATGCGAATTTTTATAAAGCCAATAATAGGCACTCTGTCTATTAAATAACTGTTTTTAAAAATATCAATAAAAAAAATAAGATATTCTCCAGACTTTACTTCTAGTAAATTAAATGGCAGTTCGATTTCGAAGACTTCATTAAATGTAACATTTTTTAATGTATGTTTTTTTGTCCAGTTTTCATTCTCCTGAACAAACACTTCAGCTCTCTGGACATTTAGTTTTTCATACAATATTTTCATTCTTTTAGGTTCGATAATCTGTATTTGGATTTTTAAATCCTCAAAAGCATTTAGTGAATCTAGATGATATGGATCAAGTCTGAGAAAAAGACTTTGCTGATTGAATCCATAATACAGATCAGAAAAAAGGCTTTCTGATCTGTGCATACTTCCTCCCATTCTCTGAAGATTAAACTTTCCTGCTTCAAGCCATTCAAAATAATTTGTAACCTTACCATCAATTTTAGGAGTTATATAACCTCTTGGTTCAATTTCAGGTTTAATCTCTCTCATTCTTTTACTTATAGGCACATAAAGAAAAGCGGGTGGTTCTTTTTCCATTTTCAAATAAACTGCAGTTAAATGATGTCTGTAAATTTCATCAAAAACTTCTTTAGTTTCTGTATAATGTTCATCACCATACCACCAGTTCCAGTCACTTCCTTCTGCGATATATATTTCTTCCCATGCCTCTTTGATATCTTTATCCGGGTTTTCTTTTTGATACAAAATAAGTTCTTGCCTAACCTTGTAAAGATAATCCCATGAAAGATTATCTTCTGCTCTGCCAATCCATATTGAAAAATCAGCATTAATCCATGAACCAGGAAAAACTTTAGTTAAGTGCTTTATATCAGGAGTGTGATTAAGGTATTCAGAAAATGTAACTGTTTTAATATTTTTATTTTGATCCAGAGCTTGATAAAGTTTTTCAAGAAAATTCCAGCCATCATTTTCATAATACTCCCATGCATTTTCTCCGTCAAGAATGACTGAGATAATACCTGACGTTATCTGCGAATTAACAATACGATTTAAAAAATCATTAGCAGCTTTTTGAGCTTCCCATCCAGAATAGACAAAGCCTATTAAATCTGAAAGAATTCTATCTCTAAAAAAAATTTTTACTCCTTCAAACTCATATGGTTGATATAGTACTGAAGGATTGATTAGATTATCTCCAGTCCGTAATTTTTCATTTATTGATTTGCTCAAAATTTCTTCATCGGTTGCTATCCATTTAATTCCTGATTTTGCAATCAATTGTATAACTTCTTCACTTACAGAGCCTTCAGATGGCCATATTCCCTTAGGTTTGAATCCAAACATATCTTCAAAGTAATTTATAGCCATGGTGATTTGAGCTTCTGCATCCTCTGGTGCTCTGAAGTTATGTTGTGGCAGTACTGCATGCGGCATACATTCTCTGGCTTTGTAATTGTCATAAATAAGTGGTAATATTGGATGATAAAATGGTGAAACAGATAGTTCAATCTGTCCAGATAAAGCCATTTCTTTGTAAGAGGGGACTATGCGTTTTATAATTTCAAAATGTTTATCAAGAAGAAGCATTTTTTCTTCCTCAGTAAAATTTTTTCCTTTTTGTTGTAAGTCATTTAAAAAGGGATCTTCTTTCCTGTGTAATGGGTCTATCCATACAAGATTGAAAAAAACCTGAAGGTCTCTCATTTCTTGAGGTGTGAACTTTTTCGACAATTTTTTGGGATCAGCATAGACTTTCCCTCTTTTTTCAAGTAATTCTCTGTATCGTGGAAAAATATAGACCATATTCTTCCAGTTTGCAAGAAAAAAGTTTTCAAGAATAAAAGCTTTTTGTTCCTCACTGAGTTCTTCTGCAGGAATAATGGTATGTTCAATAAATATATCTGTTGAGCCATTTTCATATTCTTTAAGTTGTTTTAGTAATGAAGGAACCAAATTAAAGGTAACTTTAACTTCAGGAAATTTTTTTACAATAAGAAGCATATCAAGATAGTCTTTTGTTGCATGTAACCTTACCCATGGAAGCATGAATTTATTTTTTAATGGATCATAATAGTAGGGTTGATGCATATGCCAGAGAATTGCTAAGTTGATGCTCATCTGTCTTCTTTCTGAAATTGAAAAACCATTTCTCCCTGTTTAACAAGTCCAAACTTTTCTCTTGAGTATTTTTCCAGGTAAGAAGGATTATTTTTAAGGAGATTTATTTCATTTTTAATGGCTGTGTTTTCAGCCGAAATCTCATTGATTTCTTTTAAAAGTTTTTGTTCATTTTGCTTTAATTTTTTATATTTTAAATAACCCATATCGCCAAAGAAGAAACTATAACCAAGAAAAATCATTACTGAAACGACTATGAAAAGAAATATTTTATTTCTTCTTTTTTTTTCTTTTACAAGCTGTTCTCTTAGAGAATACTTTCTCACTCTATAAACCAAGATTATAGAATGCTGAAAGTCCTCTAAATTGTGCTATATCATTTAACTCTTCTTCTATCTGTAAGAGTCTGTTATATTTGGTAATTCTATCACTTCTTGAAAGAGAACCTGTTTTTATAAAACCAGTATTACAGGCAACTGCAAGGTCTGCTATGGTAGTATCTTCTGTTTCTCCAGAACGATGAGAGACAACTGCTGTATATTTATTATTTTTTGAAAGCTCTATTGCTTCAAGCGTTTCTGAAACTGTTCCGATCTGGTTGAGTTTAATTAAGATAGAGTTTGCAATTGAACGATTTATTGCTTCTTTAATTATTCTTGGATTTGTAACCACCAGGTCATCTGCTACAAGTTGAATCCTGTTTTTTAATCTCTGACTGAGTAATTCCCATCCTTCCCAGTCTGCCTCACTCATTCCATCTTCTATAGAAATTATTGGATATTTACTGATCAGATCTTCATAATAATCAATCATATCTTTTGAATTTAATTTTTTGCCTTCAACTTGGTAGAATCCTTCATTGAAAAACTCAGAAGCTGCTGCATCTAAAGCAATGTAAATCTCTTTTCCAGGTTCATATTCGGCCTGTTTTATCGCTTCAATAATAAGCTGAATGGCTTCTTCATTGCTTTGAAGCATAGGAGCAAAACCACCTTCATCACCGACTGCTGTACTCAGTCCTCTTTTTTTAAGAATTCCTTTAAGAGTATGAAAAACCTCAGCTCCTGCTTTTAAAGCAAGGGAGAATCTGGTAAAGCCAGCAGGAACAATCATGAACTCCTGAATATCAAGATTGTTATCTGCATGGGCACCACCATTTATTATATTCATCATTGGTACAGGAAGAAGCTTTGCATGTGTTCCTCCGATATATCTGTAAAGAGGAACTCCGAGTTCTTCTGCAGAAGCTCTGCACACGGCCATTGATACCGCCAGGATTGCATTGGCCCCAAGTCTGCTTTTGTTTTCTGTTCCGTCAAGCTCTATCAGGAATTTATCAATTCCTTCCTGGTCAAGACAATCCAATCCTATAATATTAGGAGCTATCTCGTTGATTATATTTTCAACTGCTTTTTGAACTCCTTTGCCGGAATATCTTTTTTTATCACCGTCTCTTAATTCAAGAGCTTCTCTTATTCCAGTAGATGCTCCAGATGGAACTGTTGCTCTTCCAAAAAAACCGCTGTCAAGATACACATCGCTCTGAACTGTTGGATTCCCTCTGGAATCAAGAACTTCTCTTGCAATTATTTCAATAATTTCTCCCATAGCAGACCTCCCTTTAAGTGAAGTTTAACTATAATATCTCAAAATGACAAATTCAATCAATGCAATGCACAATATTATACAGCAGCCTGGAATTATTTTTCTGTACATTCCAATAATATTTGCCTTAAAGTATTCTTTTGTGAGAATTAAACATAAATGAAGTGGAGAAATGAGCACTCCTAAATATCCTGCAACAAAAGCAATTGAAATCTCATAAGGCAAAGTCTGCTTCAGGGTCATGATTAAAGGAAATGTGCTTCCAACATATCCGATCGTTATACCTGTAATAAGTCCTACGAAAAGAGGCAGTATTGTAAATACTATCAAATAAGGAATTCCTGATTGAGTTATAGCTCTTGCTATGCCATCCACGGCTCCTGAAACTTGAAGCATTTCTTTGAAAATTATTACTCCAATCACAAGATAAAAAATATCAGATGTAAAACCATGTTTTATAATGGACAAAATTTCTTTAAAACTTTTTCTGTAATAAAGACAAAGTAAAATGATATTAAAAATAAAAGATATGTAAAGGTCGATTTTGAATACTATTACTGGAAAAAGAACCAGAATAATCGGAATAAAACTGTATAAACTTTTAAAATTGCGGTTTGATGTGCTTAATTGATTTTTGTCTTTTACATTACGCATGCTTAAAACAAAACCGGCAAGAAACAGTATCATAGCAGCAGGAAGATTCAATATTATTAATTCTCTTAAATGAACGCCTGATACAGCAGACGCAAGAACAATTCCTGGATATAGTGGTAAAATAAGCTCCCATGGATGTCTGTACCAGTAGTTTATAAATGCTTTTTCCTCTTTAGCCATGTTTAGATTTTTTGTTGCAGAATCAACCATTGGTGCTGAAAGATACGCTCCACCAAGAGATGGTAACATGCCCATTACAAGAGGCATCGAGATTATAGAGAGCTTTTTATTGCCAAGAAGTGATTGTGAAGCTTCTGTCATTTTTTGCATTAATCCTGTTTGTCTTAATGAGTATTCAAAAGATTTTATTAAAGTGAGAGACAGATACAGATTGATTGAAGTATGCGAAATTAAAGCATTGAAAAGTGCTATTCCTGTTTTTTTTAAATGAAATGGATAAAGAATAAAAAATAGCAAAGAACCAGCAATAAGTGCATATCCTATATTGATTTTTCTACGAAGCAAAAAGACAATAAAGACAAAAATAAGAGAAACTTTAAGTATATCAATCATTTTATTTTGTGAATTGCTTCACCTGAAATATCGGCTACTGCCTCACCTATGCACTCAGAGAGTGTTGGGTGAGAATGAATTAATTCTTTTAAATCTTTTGCTTTTATTGTAGATTTTACAGCAAGTGCAAGTTCATGAATGAGTTCTGAAGCACCTGGTCCTATAATATGAGCTCCGATGATAATGTCAGTTTCAGCATTCACAATTACTTTTACAAATCCGTCAATTTCTCCAATAACATGGGCTTTACCAATAGCTCTGAAGGGGAAGATTCCCTTTTTGATTTTGAATCCCTTTTGTATTGCCTCATTTTCCCTTAAACCTACAGAGGCAACTTCTGAAATTGTAAAAATTGTTGAAGGAATTACGCTGTAATCCATCTTTTCATTATATCCCAATGCATTTTTTGCAGCTATTTCACCTTCTCTGTAAGCAACATGTGCAAGAAGAAATTTACCATTTATATCTCCTGCTGCAAAAATATCTTCAACACTGCTTTGCATTTTTTCATTTACGATAATTTCTTTTTTTGTTCCAAGTTTAATTTCACTATCTATTAAAAATTCAGTATTATAAGCTCTCCCAACAGAAACAAGAACGATATCTGTATGAACAGTTTTTCCATTTGATAAACTAAGTTCAACGGAATTATCTACATGCTTTAAATCAGTAATTTTAACTTCAGAATAGAATTCAATTTTTTTCTTCTTAAAAAGCCTTTCAACAGCCTTTGAAATTTCTTCATCTTCCATTGGTAAAGCTCTTGGCATTAATTCTAATATATAAACTTTGCTACCCAGAAGATGGAATATCCATGCAAACTCACAGCCAATAGCACCAGCTCCTATAATGGCAATAGATTCAGGTATTGTGCGAAGATTCCATAAATCGTCACTTGAAAGAATTTTTTCTCCATCAAATTTAAGCATCGGAAGTTCAGCAGGTCTTGAGCCAGTTGCTATGATAAGTCTCTGAGTTTCAATTTTTTCTGATGTATCTTTGAGAAATAAAGTTTTTGGAGTTATCAATGTTGTATCTGACTTGATAATTTTCACTCCTGATTGTTTTAAAAGTGTTGCGAGAGCTCTTTTTTGAGTTTCAACAACATTGTCTTTTCTTTGCATTAATGTTGGTAAATCAATAGCAATTTCAAGTTGTGTATTTTCTTGATTGTATTTTTGATTTTTAAATTTATTTAAAATCTCAAGCGAGTGAATTAATGTTTTTGTTGGAATGCAGCCTTTGTTAAGGCATGTACCGCCGAGATCTTCTTTTTCAATCAAAAATACATCTGCACCAAGTCGTCTTGCTGTAAGTGCAGAAACATAGCCTGCAGGGCCTCCTCCAACTACTGTTAATCTCATCAGCTTTCTTCTTCCAGATAACTTTCATATTCTTCATAATCCATTAACTCTTCCAGTTCTTCTGGGTTATCCATTTCTATAACAGCAATCCATCCTTTTCCATATGGATCTTCATTAATGATCTCAGGATGATCTATCAGCTCTTCGTTTATCTCAACTATTGTGCCACTCACAGGTGCTATCACAGGAGATGATGTTTTGGTGGATTCAATTTCAGCTAATTCTGTATCTACTTCAACATGTGTTTCAACTTCTGGCAATTCAATATAGATTATATCTCCGAGAGATTCCTGAGCATAATCAGTAATTCCAACTTTTACTTTTTTGCTTTTGCTTGATAGCTTTACCCAGCTATGTTCTTTGTGAAACTTGTAATTTTCTAAACTCATTTTTCCTCCATTTTGAAAAGTTTCTTATTCTGATTATTTAATTTGATAGAAAATAATTTGTCAAGTGAAACAATTTGTTTATTTTATTCTTTTTATTTTTGCACCAAGTTTAATAAGTTTTTTATCGAGCTCTTCATATCCACGATCAAGGTGATAAATTCTATCAATAATGGTTTCTTCCTCAGCAATCAAACCTGCAATGACAAGTGATGCTGATGCTCTTAAATCAGTTGCCATAACAGGTGCCCCTTTTAATTTTTTAACTCCACGAACAGTAGCAGTGTTGCCTTCTATTGTTATATTTGCACCCATTCTTTTTAACTCTGCGACATGCATGAATCTATTTTCAAAAATGGTTTCTTTTATTATGCTGGTTCCGTTTGCTATAGTCATCATTGCCATAAACTGTGCTTGCATATCAGTTGGAAATCCAGGATATGGCATTGTTTTAACATCAACTGCCTGTGGTCTTCTGGACCCTATAACTCTTAATCCATTTTCTGTCTCTTTAAATGTTATTCCAGCATCCTTCATTTTTAAAATTATAGCATCAATATGGTCAATTCTGCATCCTTGCAATACTATATCTGCTCCGCACGCACCTGCAATTGCAATAAAAGTCCCTGTTTCTATTCTGTCCGGTATAATTTCATACTCTGAAGGAGGTTTTAGTTCTGGTACTCCTTCTATTGTTAGAATACTAGTTCCTGCACCTTTTATTTTAGCTCCCATTTCTATTAAATAGTTTGCAAGATCAACAATCTCTGGTTCCTTGGCTGCATTTTCAATAACCGTGGTTCCTTTTGCAAGAGTTGCAGCCATCATAAGATTTTCAGTTCCTGTTACAGTTGGAATGTCAAAATATATTTTTGTTCCCTTGAGGTTTCGTGCAGTTGCAAAAATATATCCTTCTTCAAGGGAGATTTTAGCTCCCATTTTTTCAAGTCCTCTTATATGTAAATTGACAGGCCTGGCACCAATAGCACATCCACCAGGTAAAGAGACCTTTGCCTTACCGAATCTTGCTACAAGAGGACCAAGCACTAAAATTGATGCTCTCATTGTTTTAACAAGGTCGTATGATGCTTCAAATTTATTTATTTTTGTTGTATCAATTATACATACTCCATCAAAATGAACACTACCACCCATTCTTCTAATAAGTTCAGTCATTGTAAAAACATCTCTGAGTCTGGGAATTCTTTTCAGAGTATGAACTCCTGGAGCAAGAAGAGTGGATGCCATTATTGGAAGCGCTGCATTTTTTGCTCCACTTATTTTAATTTCACCTTTTAAAGAAGCTCTGCCAGAAATAAGTAGCTTATCCATGTTAAATATATTAAACTAAAAGAAGAGGATAAGAAAATATGCTTACTATAAATGATGTAATTAATACGGTTTTACAGTACAGGCCCAATGCTAATGTAGAGCTTATTAGAAAGGCTTATATTTTTTCAAGGGAATCTCACTGTGCTCAGAAAAGAAAAGAAGGAATCCCTTATATTTATCATCCACTCGCAGTAGCTAAAATACTTGCTGATATGAAACTGGACTCAACAACCATAACAGCAGGACTACTTCATGATACTGTAGAAGATGCTGAAATGATAATTGAAGATATTGCTGAAATGTTCAGTCCTGATGTTGCTTTTCTTGTTGATGCTGTTACTAAACTGAGTAAGCTTCAATTCTCAACAGTTGAAGAAGCTCAGGCAGAAAGTTTCAGAAAAATGTTTCTTGCAATGTCAAAAGATATCAGGGTTATATTAATTAAATTTGCTGATAGATTACATAATATGAGAACTATTGAATTTCTTCCACCGGAAAAACAGAAGAGAATTGCCAAGGAAACTCTGGAAATATATGCTCCTCTTGCAAACAGACTTGGAATTGGCTGGATGCGTCTGGAATTTGAAGATCTTGCATTCAAAGTTCTTTACCCTGAGAAATATGAAGAGCTTGCAAGAAAAGTTGCAAAAAGAAAAGAAGATCAGCAAGCGTACATTGATAATGTTATAAAAATTCTTTCTGAAAAAATTGAAACAATGAATATTCCATTTAAAATATATGGAAGAGTAAAGCATTATTATGGTATATATCAAAAGCTCATTAAACAAAAAATTCCATTCGAACAGGTTTATGATGTTATAGGAATAAGAATCATTACAGACACAATTCCTCATTGTTATGATATTCTTGGAATTATTCATTCACTATGGACATTGATCCCTGGTAGATTTAAAGATTTTATAAGTCTTCCAAAGTCAAACTACTATCAATCTCTTCATACAACAGTTATAGGTCCTGGTGGTGAAAGGGTAGAGTTTCAGATAAGAACAGAGGAGATGGATATAATTGCGGAGGAAGGTATAGCAGCGCACTGGAGATATAAGGAACGAAAGGACTTAACTGAAAGAGAAACAAAGATTGTTGCATGGCTCAGGGATTTAATTAAGGAAATATCAGACCCTAAAGAACTACTTGATGCTGTAAAAGCTGAAGTCGTGCCCGATACAATCTATGTATTCACTCCAAAAGGTGATGTCAAGGAACTTCCTGTTGGATCTACACCTGTAGATTTTGCATATGCAATCCATTCTGAAGTTGGGTCAAAATGTGCGGGTGCAAAGGTTAATGGAAGAATAGTTCCGCTTAATTATCAACTTCAAAGTGGTGATGTGATTGAAATTATAACAAGTCCTCATCAAAAACCAAGAAAGGACTGGCTGCAGTTTGTTGTTACTCAGAGAGCAAGAAACAGAATAAAACATTTTTTGAGGCAGGAAGAGCGACAGCAGGGTATTGATATAGGGAAACAACTTCTTGAAACTGAGCTTCGCAAACATGGTATCCAACCATCCATTCTTAAAACTGAAAAAATCAAAGAAGTTCTTGACTCTTTCAGCATTCAGTCAACTGAAGATTTATATCTTCTGATAGGTCATGGGAAAATATCTGTTCATCAGGTAATAAATAGACTTTCTATTGAAATGCCGCAAGAGGAAGTTGTTATTTCTAAAAAAGTTTCTCCTCAAAAAGAACATAAAGAGTTTATTTCTCTTAGAGGAGTGGATGAAGTTCTGTACCATATTGCAAGATGTTGTATGCCTGTGCCAGGGGATGAAATAATAGGTTTTATTACAAGAGGTAAGGGTATTTCAGTACATAGAAAAGACTGTATAAACATAAAGCATCTTGAACATGACAGACTCATAGAAGTTTTCTGGACAACTGATGATAATACAAAAGTTCAAACAAAGATAACTGTAGAATGTATTGATGCACCAGGTATCCTTGCTACCCTTACAGCTCTTCTGTCAGCAAATCAGGTTAATATTACTGCTGTTAAAGCAAACTCTACAGCAGACAAGAGAGCCTTAATTGATTTCACAATTGAGGTAAAAAATAGAGCTCATCTTTCAGATATAATCAATAAAATATCACAGATCAACGAGGTTATATCAGTGCAGAGATAAATCTGACTGTATGGCACCTTTTCTGATTATTTTTGGAGGTTCAACTGTTACATCAACTATTGTTGAAGGAATTCCTGAAAGCTTTCCTCCATCAATTATAAGTTCAATTTCCTCATTTTTAAAATATTTTAAGACATCATCTATATTATCAGCACTTTTATATCCAGAAATATTTGCTGAAGTAGCTGTAATTGGAAATGTAGATGCTTGAATGAGATTTAATGCAAAAGACTGCCCTGGCATTCTAACTGCTACTTTGCCATCTCTTGTTATCTCCTCAGGTAAATTGTTTTTAGCAGGTAAGAGGAGGGTTAATGGACCTGGCCAGTATTTTTCAATAAGTTTTTGAGCAACATAGGGTATAAACTCAGCAACTAATTCAAGATGCTTTAAATCAGCAATAAGAGGAAATGCTTTTTCATGAGGACGTTTTTTTATTTCATAAACTTTTTTGAGAACTTCTTTAAGGTCATATTTGACACCTATACCATAAAGAGTTTCTGTTGGATAAACTATTATTCCACCATTTTGCAGCGTATCTAACACTTTTATAATAGATGCGTTTTCAACTTTTACAATTCTCATTTTATATCCTTGAGCAGTTCCTTGAGTTTTTTTAAATCTTCTTTTTTAAATTTTTTATCCTGAAAATAAATTTCTTCATATTCCTTGATAAATATTTTTGCTTTTTCTTTTATGGCTGTGTCTTTTATAGTAGAAATAAACTCTTCAAGTCCCTGATTACTCTGTTTTTCAAAGCCGTGTTTTTTCATTATATCAAAAAATTTGTTTAATGGATTTTTTCTTTTAAGGATATATTTGTAACTTTTTATGATGATAAATATGATAATTAAAGCCAGAGGTAATATAAAAACTTTTCTGTTAAAATTAATATGCGGAGTTTTGATTGATTTTGCCAGCTTCATCTGAGCCCTGACGTCATAATCAACTACAATGCTATTCCAGAGGTAATCAATAAGATGAAAAATTACAGGTTCAACAGGTCGAGGTATCTTCCCTGAAGGATCAAATCTTATCCATTGTCCATTAATCCATGCTTCCACCCAGAGATGTGCATCAGATGCTCTTACAATGTAATAGTTACCAAAAGAATTATATGTTCCTCCCTTAAATCCTCCAACAACTCTTGATGGGATTCCCTTTATTCTTAACATCAAAGCCATTGTTGTTGCAAAATATTCACAGTTTCCACTCTTTTTCTTGAATAAAAAGTCTTCAACAGGGTTATCCCCTTTGGGCAGATTTTTCAATGAATATTTATATCCACTTAAAAATTTTAAGATTTTTTCTACAACTGCTTTTTCTGTGGAAGCACCTGTTGTAATTTTTTGAGTAAGATTTACTATATTATGAGAAAGTCCTGGAGGAATCTGAAGATACTCATCTTGAATGTAAAGTTCTTGTATCTTGTAATTTATGAAAGATATAGCATTATATTTGAGAGTTTTTTCAATTGAAAAATTAGTTTTATAAATTCCAGGATATTCATAGGAAACATTTCTCATGTAAATATTTGATGGAAAATCAAGAGCTGGCAGATAATGTTCTGTTGTTGGTTCGAGGGTTACAGTATAATTTATTTTTTCTCCATAAACATTTGATTTAACCAGTCTTGAGAGAGTTTTTTGCCAGTTTTTACCATCAAATTTATCAAATGTGATAACTCTCCAGTAAAGCACCTCTTCAGGGAATTTTTTGATGCTTACGCGCATTAGTATTGATCTATCCTCTTCTATCATTGATACAGAACCAAGATTTACATTTGATGAAAATCCTGATTTGGTTTTACTCAAACCTATATTCATTAAAGGGACAGGAGTTCTTGGTAGGATAATAAAAAATAGAGCACTCAGAGGAATTGAAACAATGGAGATTGTAAATGCAACTTTTAAAATGTTTAAAAACCTTTTAGAATTTATAAACTCTTCTTTTGTTTCTCTAATATATGTGAGAAGCAAAATTGCAAAAACTGTAAAAATAAGCATTAAAAAAATTCTTATAAAAAAAATCCATGACATATTAAAAAGTGAAGAACCACCTAAAAGAAGAACTGACAACAGATATATTTGAAAATACTCTCTTGAAGTTTTTCTCCCCAGAAATCTTATGGAAAGAATTAATGTTAAAGCTTCTATTGATGGCAAAATAATGTCTTCGACAGAAGAACTCAAAAAAGGCAGGATAATTAACAGAAGAGATACAGTATTGAGTATCCATAATGGTATAAAAACTTTCTTTATATGTAAAAATATAGATACTATAATTATTAAGATAAATATAAAATTCGCATAAAAAGAAATATATTTGATGATTGCAGAAAAAGGTATGATTGCAATAAAGATACTTAAAATAAAAATAACATTATCAACTTTATTCCTGCTGATAAACTGCAAGTGCATAGAGCATTCTCCTCAGATGAGACTGTCCTGTCTCAGGTTTATAGACTTCGTCACCTAGTTTTAATCCAACAGGATTTTCAGCTTTTGAAAGAACAATTAATGCATATGTTGCTCTACTAATCTTTTCTTCAGTAGAACCGGTGAAATCATTTAGATTAATGATGACAGGATTTCCAGCTGGAGGTGCGAATTCTTTGGTTTTAATTTCAGAAGTTTTGGCTGTTGCTTTCCAGTGAATATACTTTAACGAGTCTCCCTGATTATAACTTCTTACTCCGGTAAGCTCACCTTCATAGGCTTTTCCTTGTGAAATATTTGACTCTGTTTTTGTTTTACCGTCTGCAATTAAAGATAAAATATCACATTTTAAAGGAAAGGGTAAGACTGTAACTTCATATTTTAGTTGAATATTTCTCTGTTTTTTAAAAAAATAAAAGGGAAAATAAGATGAAACAGTCAGTTCTTTGATAGCATATTTACCTCGCTTGGGGAATGCTAGGACAATATTAAATATTCCCTCACCTTTTAAATATGGAATTATCGTTTCACTGTTTAACAGTTTGACTCTCAGAAGAAAAGCTTCAAAAAAATATTTATTTTTTGCTTTTATTTTTATAGTTGCAGCCTTAAGAGCAAAGATATCTTCTGGTGATAGAATTGAAAACTCAATGTTTCTTAGATTAAAAAATGAAAGCATTCCACTTAACGCCATAATACTTAAAAGAAAAGATACTATTAAAAATAATAAGTTATTTCCTGTATTTACCGCTGCAAAACCAATCAGAAGTGTGATGACTATGTATATCCAGCCAGACTTTGTAATCTTTACGGTGGTGTTGGAATGCTTTGCAGGATTGATAATATCACCTCGTTTTTTGAAATAGGCTCTTCTTTGAGTATGACTCTATGTGGCACAACAAAAGGTATCATTTCTTTTGCATCTTCTGGAATAACATAGTCTCTTGATCTAAAATAGGCATAGGCTTTCGCAGTATAGGTAATTGCAAGAGCAGCTCTCGTTGAGAGACCAAGAAGAATGCGGTTGTCCTGTCTTGTTTTGTTTACAAACTCAAGAATCCAGTTAATAATCTTATCGGATAGATAAATCTGCTTTATTTCATCCTGAATTTTTATTATTTCATCTCTGTCAATAACAGCGGTAAGTGTATATAATTTTTCTCTTGAACTTCCTGCTTTAAGAATCTGTTTTTCTGATTCTATATCCGGATAACCAATGCTTATCTTCATTATAAATCTATCAAGTTGATTTTCTGGTAGAGGGAATGTTCCGTAAATTTCTACTGGATTTTGAGTTGCTATTACAAAAAAGGGCTTTGGAAGTTTATATGTTCTTCCATCTACTGTGACCTGCTCTTCTGCCATTGCCTCAAGAAGGGCTGATTGAGTTTTTGGCGTGGCTCTATTTATTTCATCAACCAGCACTATATTGTTGAATACAGGACCAGGCTTAAACTCAAACTCTCCTGTATTTTTGTTATAAATGGACAGTCCTGTAATATCTGTTGGCAAAAGGTCATTTGTACATTGAATTCTTCCAAAACTTAAATTCAGAGCTTTAGAGAGAGCTATTGCAAGCGATGTTTTACCAAGACCTGGAAAGTCTTCAATTAGAAGATGTCCTTTTGAAAATATTGCAATTAAGGATAATATGATCGCGGTTTGTTTGCCTTGAAGACAATGCTGAAGATGATGAATAATTTGAATTATTTTTTTATTTTTTATATTTCCAATCATAAAGAGAGGGGGAATAACCCCCTCTCTTTATTTTAACCTTCGAGATAAACCTTTTCAACTGGTGGTGCTACCTGTTTTTTACGGGACATCACTCCAGGTAACCATACAGATGGACCAGATGCCTGGATATTAAATGCTTTTTCAATGATTGTCTTATCTCCAACATAGTAAAGTTCTGTTCCTTCTTTTATGATATCTGTTGCCATGAATATAACCATATCATAACCTTTGCTGTTTTTAAGTTCATTGAGATATTTAATGAATTCATCTTTACGCTCATATACTTCTTCAATATCAACAACTTCTGTTTGACCAATTCCAACTTTTTTGCCTTTGAAATCATAGTCTTTGAAATCCACATGAACAACATCTGCGATTGGTTTTCCTTTAATGCTTGCTTTGGCCTTCTTGAGGTCAACTCCGAATTTGGTCATGTCAGAGATTCCTGATACCTGAGCAAGTTCCTGAGCAATTTTTTTATCCACATCTGTAGTTGTCGGAGATTTAAATATTACTGTATCAGAAAGGATAGCGCTTAAAAGTAATCCAGCATATGTCTTGTTTGCCTTTACCTCATTTGAAAACATTTTTGCGATAACAGTTGCTGTGCTTCCAACTGGCTCAACATGAATAAAAATAGGGTCAGGATAATTAAAGTTCATTTTGTGATGATCAATTATTTCGAGAATTTTTTCTGCTCCATCAACTCTTTGTTTTTCTTCATTATGATCAACAAGAACAAGTGTTTTACCTGCAGCATTTTCAAGAATTTCAGGTGCTGAAACTTTAAAATAATCAAGTGCATACTGAGTTTCCTCATTAATTGGACCAGCAGTAGCAGCTTTGTAACCTTTCAGTGCTGCATAAACAATTGCTGAACATACTGTGTCTGTGTCTGGTGCCTTATGGCCGATAACATAAATATCACTCATATTTTCCCCTCCTAAAAGTTTTTAAAATTGTAAGATTTTGACAAGTTCATATTTAAAAAGTCAAGAAAATAGCCATTAAAATTTAAAATACAATTATTAAAAATTGTCAAGAAGCTCTTTAATGGTTAAGTTAAAGACAGGATGTAAAAAATCTGATGCTATATCATTCATAGGTTTAAGAACAAAATATCTTTTATGCATCAAAGGATGAGGTATTATTAATTCATCGCTGTTGTATACAAGTTCATCATAAAAAATTATATCTATGTCAATAAGTCTTGGACCATACTTTATAGTAGGCTTACGGCCCATTTTTTTTTCAATCTGTTTTAATTTATAAAGAAGCTTGGCAGGCAAAAAATCAGTAAATGTCTCAACTGCCATATTTGCAAAGTCTGGTTGATTGGTTATTCCCCATGGGTTGGTGATATATACAGGAGAAAGCTTATTGATAATAAGCCCGCACTCCTTTAGCCTCTTAATAGCATTAAAACAATTTTTTTCTTTCTCACCGATGTTTGAACCTATAGAAAGAAACACTCTATGCATTAAACTTATTTTAATGGTAAAATTAGAAAAAAGTATATGAGGAGGAGATAGGATGCTTAAAGCAAAGATAAAATGGACTGGAGGTTTACAGTTTATAGGTCAATCCGGTACAGGGCATGCAATTGTAATGGACGGAAGTCCTGATTATGGTGGAGAAGACACAGGAATGCGTCCTATGGAACTTTTGCTTGTTGGATTAGGTGGATGCAGTGGAATGGATATAGCCAGCATTCTTTCAAAGAAAAAGCAGGATGTAAGAGGAATTGAGATAAATGTTCAGGGTAAACAGGCTGAGGATTATCCGAAAAGATTTATTGAAATAGAGATTGAATTTACAGTGAAAGGTAAAAATCTATCAGAGGAAGCTGTAAAGAAAGCTGTTGAGCTTTCCATGGAGAAATACTGCTCTGTTAAGGCAACGCTTGAGCACTCGGCAAAGATAATTCATTCATATAAAATAGTTGCAGTGGATTAACTTCGTCCGTATTTATAATAGGCAGCACAACTTCCTTCAGAGCTGACCATACAGGCTCCGACTGGATTTTCAGGAGTGCATATTTTTGCAAAAAGAGGGCATTCTTGAGGAGTTTTGACTCCTCTTAAGACAAGACCGCACTGGCACCCTTTTGGTTCTTTTGATCGTATGACAGGAATTTTAAATATTTTTTCAGCATCTCTGTATGCAAACTCATTTTTTAGTTTAAGCCCGCTCATTGGAATTACTCCAATTCCTCTCCAGTTACTATCGCATGGTTCAAAATAACGATAAATGAATTCCACTGCTTTAGGATTTCCATCAGGACTGACTGCGTCTCTGTATTGAATTTCAACTTTTGGATTATCATCAACTATCTGTTTTAAAAGCATCATTATTGAAAAGAGTATATCATCAGCATCAAACCCTGTAATTACACAGGCTTTTTTGTATTTTGAAGGTATGAATTCATAAATTTTGCTTCCAATTATTGTACTGACATGCCCTGGAAGAATAAATCCATCAAGTTTTAATTTCTCAGTATTGACCAATAGTTCTAATGCAGGCGGCACTAATTTATGAACTGAGTATATGTAGAAGTTTTCGATTTTCTTTCTGTCAGCCTCAAAAAGTGTTGCAGCAATTGATGGCGAAGTTGTTTCAAAACCCACGGAAAAAAAGACTATTTTTTTATTACTGTTATTTTCAGCTATTTTTAATGCGTCAAGTGGAGAATAAACCATTCTTATATCAAGACCTTCAGCTTTGGCTTTATATAGGGAACTATCACTTCCAGGAACTCTCATCATATCTCCAAATGTGGTCAGAATAACATTGGGTTGTTTAACAATGTAGAGTATTTTGTCAATATCATTTACTGGTGTAACACAGACAGGACAGCCAGGACCACTTAGGAGTTTTATATTTGATGGGATAAGACTTCTTATGCCATGTCGGAATATTGATACTGTATGTGTTCCGCAGACTTCCATTAAATTTATTTGTCTGTTTAGTTTATGAGAGAGTTTTTCAATAATTTCAACTATCTCATTCAATTCAATCCTACCTCAAATATTTTATCTGTTAAATTTTTGACTTCTTCAAAGCCCTTTAATTTAAAAAGTTCTAAAATATGCTCCTGATTATTTTTCCATTTTTTAAACTCAAGAGTTCTTATCTGTTCTATGTTTTCCCAATCGTTTGTACTGCAGGCTTTTTCAATTTGAGATAAAACCGGCTGTAAAATCTTTTTTTGATAAGCTCCCTGAGATGCGATATATAAATAAAGAAGTTCTTTATCTCTTTCAACCAGTGCTCTGTATACAGGACCTTTTTCAGAAAAATCAGCGATGAAATCTCTAATTCCTCTGATAATATGTTCTGTTTTTGAATTATCACACTCTTTTATTATTTCATCCCACAGCGGTAGGCTTTCTTCCTGTTCAGCTATCTCATGATATAGAACAATATTAGAGTATTTATCAACGATACTATAGAATTCTTTGAATGGATAATGCCAGTCAGAAGGATGATTGAATTTTGACAGAATAAACTCATAAATGTGTCCTTTTTTTCTAAGCCAGCTGTGTATGTTTTCCCAGAGCCTGTATTTTATATCAGTCAGTCTGATATAAACTGTTTTACCAAGACTCATTCCAGGAGATGAGAAAATATCCCGCAAAATTTCTTTATCAACAACATAAACATTATATCCATCAATTTTTTCAAATCTATTTATTGTTCCGATAAAAAAGCTTGGTTTCATAAATAGAGCATAGCCCGCTCCATAGACAAAGCCATTATTTACAAGATAATTATTGATTCCATCAATATCAAAAGGTGAGTAAGAATTGCCATTAAGACTGACGGGGGTTAATGATGCATTTTCAAGTTCTTTCCATGTGTTTTCTTTTTTTTCAATCCAGGGAAATATTTCTTCATTTTTAACTGAATCCCATGGTTCGAGATTTCTCTCGATTTTAAAAAGTTCTCGAAGTCTTAAAAGCAGACTGCAAAGTGAAAAATATCCCCAGTAATTAGCATCAGACACATTACAATTATATCTGACCGTGTCTAATAGCTCAGTATCTAACATACTTTTATAATATCATATTCGCATATTAATTTGCCGATAGAAAAATTGTTAATGGCTGATAACATATTAATAAAAGTATGTTTCATTTAAAACTTAAATCTGATTATTAAGTTTAGAGATAAACTTATTGAAATAGAAAGCATCTTACTTTTCTGCCATTTAGCTCTTTCAATGAAGGAGTGGATTTGCATATAGACATTTTATACTTGCATCTTGAGTAAAATCGGCATCCTGTGAAGTTCCAGAGAATCTCTTCAGTGGACAGTTTTGGTTCTTTCTTTCTGTTTCTTCTGTGAAAACCAGGAATACTGTTTAACAAAACTCTGGTATATGGATGGAGAGGCTCATAGAAAAGATCATTAGTTGAAGATTCTTCAACAATCCTTCCAAGATGCATTACTGCAACTTTATTGCTTATAGCTCTTACAATGTTTAAATCGTGAGTGATGAATAAAATTCCAAACTGCTTGGTATGCTTCATTTCAGTGAGTGAGTTAATAATTCCGGCCTGTAATGATATATCAAGAGAAGAGAGTGGCTCATCAGCTATTAAGAGCTGAGGCTGTAAAATCAGGGCTCTTGCTATGGCAACTCGCTGACGCTGTCCTCCGCTGAGCTGATGAGGGTATCTGTAAAGAAATTCTTCAGTAAGCCCCATTTTTTGCATTATCTGTTTTATTAGTGATTTTACTTCGGTTGAAGGTAGTTGTGTATGAATTTTCAGTGGTTCTTCTAAAATGTTATATATTCGCATCCTTGGATTGAGAGATGCATATGGATCCTGAAAAATTATCTGAACTGACTGTCTGAATTTTTTCAGGTTCTCTTTTTCAATATGCCAGATATCTATATTTTTAAATAAAATCCTACCAGCATCAGGCTTTAAAAGTTTTAAAAGAAGTCTTGCCACTGTTGATTTGCCAGATCCACTTTCTCCAACCAGAGCTAAAAAGTCAGATGTGTCAATTTTCAGATTGAGATTGTCTACAGCAGGGATTGTGAGATTTTTAATTTTAAATGTTTTACTTAGTTCCTGAGTTTCAATAACTGACAATTATGTCTCCCAGATACTGAATTCCTCAATAAGTCTGATCCCGGTATAATAACAGCACATTTCATTATCAAGGTTGTTAATAAATGACCTTTCAATTCCATCCTCAAATAGAATTCTCACAAGGCATAGCCCTCCAGGAAGAGATGAATTTTTCTCCTCAATGACTTCGCCAATACCCCATCTACAATAATTTAAATGTCTTACTTTATCACCTAATTTTAGATATATTTTTGCACGCATTTTTTAATTATAGCATTTGCAAGGGAAGCTTAAATAGGCTTAAAATACAGATATGGAAAATATTTTAATTAGAGGAGTTAACTGGCTTGGCGATGCTGTAATGAGTTTGCCAGCTGTTCGAGGAATTCGTAAGTTGCATCCTCATTCAAATATATCTATCATTGTTAAAGATAAACTTTCTGATCTATTTAAACTTGAGAGTTCTGTTAATGAAGTAATTATTTACAGAGAAAGAATTAATGATAAAATCAAGCTTATCAAAGAATTGAAAAGTAACAATTTCAAAAGAGCATATCTTCTTCAGAATGCCTTTGGTGCTTCTTTAATAACAGCGTTCGCAGGTATTCCAGAGCGAGTGGGATGGAATAGAGACTGCAGGAGATTTTTTCTTACCCATCCAGTACCATATCATGGAGAGGATAGAACGATGCATCATATTGATTACTTCTTTGAAATTCCTAAACGATTTAATCCATCTTTAACTCCTGATTATCCATGGATAAATCTATCATTTGAAGAGAAATTTATTGCCCGAAAAGAATTAAAACCACTTAAAAGACCAATTCTGGCCATCGCACCGGGAGCAAAGTATGGAATTACCAAAAAATGGGAGACTGAAAAATTTATAGAAATAGCTAAAAAATTTACTGAACAGTATGGCTCTGTTGCAGTTTTTGGGTCAGAAGGTGAATGTTTAACAATAGATAATTCAGATATTTATAATTTTGCCGGGAAAACATCTCTCTCAGATCTGATGCATCTTCTTTCTGAATGTGATATTTTACTCTGTAATGATTCAGGAATTATGCATCTTGGGTATGCTCTTGGTGTTCCTCTGGTTGCTATATTTGGCTCAACATCTCCGGCTCTTACAGGGCCTCCAAAATTTTCAGGCAAAATCATTAAGACAAGTGTTCAGTGTAGCCCGTGTTTTAAGCGAAACTGTTCTGATATAAAATGTATGAAATCTATTGATGTTGAAGAAGTCTGGAAAGCTGTGGAAGAAGTTTTGCCAAGAAAAAAGGCTGTATTTTTTGACAGAGATGGAACACTGTGTAAGGACGCAAACTATCTCCGTAAATGGGAAGATTTTGAAGTTTTTCCTCATATTGAAGCGATTAATGAATTGAAAGATCTTGGATTTCTTATCATAGGAGTGACCAATCAATCAGGCATTGCAAGAGGAATTATCAGGGAAGATTTTGTCATAGAGGTTAATAAATTTTTTATTGATAAATATGGCTTTGATGATTTTTTTTACTGTTCTCATCATCCTGATGATGGATGTTTTTGCAGGAAACCCAATCCAGGAATGCCTCTTATGGCGAGGTATAAATACGGAATTGATTTCAGAAGCTCTTATGTTGTTGGAGATAAAGAAATAGATATACAGTTAGCTCAAATGATTGGTGCAAAAGGTATTCTTATTGGACAGGATGCCAGAGATTTAAAAGAAGTTGTGGAAATTATAAAAAGAGATTTGAATGCTTAAAAACATTCAAAAGCTCCTTTTAATAAAACCAAGTTCATTAGGTGATATTGTTCATTCACTTGCTTTTGTAAATACATTAAAAGAGAACTTTCCTTCAATAAAAATTCACTGGATTGTTTCAAATGGGTTTGAAGACATTTTAACGAAACATCCTTTGATTGATAGAGTTATTGTAATCAATAAAGATAAATGGAAGTCATTTAAACATCTTGATTTCACAATTAAAGAATTTTCCAGGTTAAAAAAGCAGTTAAAAAAAGAAAGTTATGATATTGCTGTTGATCTACAGGGATTATTAAGAAGTGGAATTATTACATGGTTAAGTAAAGCACCCATCAGAGTTGGATTTAAAGAGGCAAGGGAACTAAGTCATATCTTTTATAACAAAAAAGTCTCAGTCTCCATAGATAAACATGCTGTTTTAAGATATCTGGAAGTTGCTCGATTTCTTGGATGTAGAGTCAACTCTGTAAAATTTCCTCTTCCTCATGTGAAAATACCAGAATGGTTAGAAGAGTTTGAAAACTTTGTTGTAATTATACCGTCTGCAAGATGGCAGTCAAAAAACTGGCCTGTTTCTTATTTTGTTGAACTAATAAAAATGTTACCTTATAACTTTCTGATTATCGGTACAAAATTTGATGAAACTCGGGCATCAGAAATTGAAAAATATTCAGAGGGCAAAGCAAAATCCGTTGCGGGAAAAACATCTCTGAAAGATTTGATTTCATTATTCAATAAATCACTTTTTGTGATAACTCCGGACACTGGTACCATGCATCTGGCAGTAGCCTGCGGTAAAAATGTTGTGGCTATCTTTGGCCCTACCAATGCTGAAAGAACTGGACCCTTTGGTAATGGACATTTGATTATACAATCAGAAACCTCATGCAGTCCATGTTTCAAAAAATCTTGTAGTAATCTAAAATGCATGGAGAGTATCACACCTGAAATGGTTTACAATAAAATAGTTAATTGGAGGCGACAATGAAATATCAGAGTGGTAATGCAGGAAGGATATTTATAACGAGGTTTGAAGACGGAGAAGATCCATTAAAGGAACTGACAGAGTTTGCAAGAAAAGAAGATATTAAATCTGCAATTTTCTGGCTTATTGGTGGATTAAAGGAAGGAAGGTTTGTTTCAGGTCCAGAAAGCGATGAACTGCCGCCTGTTCCAATATGGCGCGAACTGCATGGAAATCATGAAATTATAGCAATCGGTACAATTTTCTGGTATAAAGATGATCCAAAAATTCATCTTCACGGTGTCTATGGCAGAGAAGATTCTGTTAAAATGGGATGTATGAGAGATGCCCCAGAGGTATTTCTAGTCCTGGAAGCAGTAGTAATGGAGATTATTAATGTTAAGATAATTCGTGACTTTGATGAAAAGTCAGAGATGATACTGTTAAAAATATGATTCGGGTTAAAATCTGCGGAATAACAAATCTTGAAGATGCTATTTGTGCAGTAGAATATGGAGCTGATGCAATAGGATTCGTTTTTTATCAAAAAAGCCAGAGATATATAACTCCAGAAAAAACAAAAAATATAATTGAAGCTCTGCCACCATTTATCAATACTGTTGGTGTATTTGTTAATAATAGTATTGATGAAATTGAACGGATAATATCTATTTCAGGAATAGACACTGTTCAGTTACATGGAGATGAATCACCAGAATTCTGTAAAAAATTTAGTAGAGTTATAAAGGCATTCAGAGTTGATAATACAGGAAAACTTCAGAATGGCCGGGACTTACAAGAAGTTATTCCTCAATACAGAGTCTCTGGATTTCTTCTTGACAGCTTTGTTAAAGATGAATATGGTGGGACCGGAAAAAGTTTTAACTGGCAAGTGGTGGTAAAATTAAAAGATTGTGGCAGAATTATACTGTCTGGTGGATTAAATGTATTCAATGTAGAGGAGGCAATAAAAAAAGTAAATCCCTATGGTGTTGATGTCAGTAGCGGAGTGGAGCTTTATAAAGGTAAAAAAGACCATGAACTGGTAAAAAAATTTATTGAAAAGGCAAAATTAAAAAATTTTAAAGGAGTTAGAAATGATTGAATGGTTATTTTATGATGAAAATTCATTTAAAAAAGCAGAGCTTGAAGATAAACCGGTTTTTTTACATATCACTGCAAGATGGTGTAATTACTGTAAAAAAATGGAAGAACATTGTCTTCATAATCCTGAAATTGTTGAACTTATAAATCAGAATTTCATTCCTGTCCATCTTGACCGTGATGAAAGACCTGATATAGATTCTATCTATCAAAAAGCTTCATATATTATTGGGCAGGGAAGTGGTTGGCCTCTTACTCTTTTTCTAACTCCAGAAGGCAAGCCATTTTCAGGTCTTAACTACAGGGTTGATAAAGGTGAGAACTATTTTAAAACAATGATAGAAAAGGCTCTTGAACTGTATAAAACAAATAAAGACAAGGTGTTACAACGCTCTCAGACAATTATTGATGCCATAAAACCAGTAGAAGTTGTTCCCTCTGAAATCAGAGAGGACCTTCTTCAAAATCCAGAAGAAGATATTGTGAAAGAGATTGATTTTGAATTTGGAGGCTTTAAAAAAATACCAAAGTTTCCAATTTATTCCCATATTGATCTTCTTTTATGGAGATACTGGATAAAACCAAAGCCGTGGGTTTTAAATGCTATAGAAAAAACATTAAAAGGGATGGTTCACTCTGCAATATATGATTGCGTTGAAGGAGGTTTTTATAGATATGCTGTGGATAAAGCGTGGTTAATGCCACACTTTGAAAAACTTGCCATAGATAATGCCTGGCATCTTATGAACTATCTGGATGCATATAATATTTTGAAAGAGCCTTTTTACCTTGATATAGCCTATGAAATAATTGAGTTTATGAAAAATAATTTTTTATCACAAGAGGGTTATTTTTATTCAAGTCAGTTTGCTGATAGTTTTTATTACACTTGGAGTGAAGAAGAACTAAAAGAAATCTCTGATATGACAATTGCACTTGTCAGCACAGATGCAATGGTTGATGGAAGATTTATTGTTGTTGGACGAGATAGAGAGCTGGTTAAGCAACTAAAAGATAAATTAATTTTTAAACGAAAACAGAAACAAACACCCGATATAGATAAATCACTTTATTGTTCTGCAAACGGGCTTTGTGCTGATACATTCATTAAAGCATGGAGAGTGATTAAAGATAAAAATTTACTCAATTATGCTCTATCAGCTATAGATAAAACACTCACAGTTTTATTTATTGACAAAATGCTTTACAGAAAAAGAGGCATAGCAGCATTACTTGAAGACTATTCTTATATGATTTCAGCTTTGATTTCAGCTTATGAAGTTACAACAAACAGAGATTATTTAGATAAGGCAATTACCCTGACTGAGCTATCAATAGATAATTTATGGGATGAAAAATATGGCGGTTTCTTTGACTCTCCAGAATTCATTTTGTCAATCAGACAGAAAAATATACACGATACTCCATATCCATCACCAAATTCAATAATGATAATTAATTTATTAAAACTATATGCAATAACGAAAGATGAAAAATTTGAAAATATGGCAACTTTTGCTTTAAAAGCTATGTCAAATTTGGCGTCAGCATATCTTTCTCCTTACTATGTTAAAGCATTGCTCAGTTATTTTGACATGCTAACATTGAACTTTTATACCTCTGTAAATTCTGATGTCGGGAAAGCAACCCTTTACCAGGTAAGCCCATTTACAGTGATTGTTCATAAAGAAGAGGATAGAGGATATATTATTCCATCTCTTGGTCCAAAATATTTTGAGCCAATCAGTACTCCTGAAGAACTTGCAAAATTTTTAAGGTTATGACAAAATAAATAAAAAATTTTTTATTGGAGGGACTAATGGAAATAAAAATTCTTGGTCCTGGGTGTGCAAATTGTAACAAAATGGAAAAAACAGTAAACAAAGTCGTTTCCCAGCTCGGTATTCAGGCAGAGGTTTCTCATGTAAAGGATATTAAAGAGATTTTCAAGTATACCCAGGTTATACCTGGATTGCTTATTAACGGTAAGCTGAAACACTCTGGATTTCCTATTCCATCAGAAGACAGAATTAGAAGCATGTTAATTGAGGAACTCAATTCAAAATAATTTTATTTATTAATAAAAAATTTTAATTTGCATTCAATAAAACATTCTGATATCATCCCGATATGTTAGATCTTCTTACATACACTTTTCCTATTTCAGGAGTAACAACAAATATTCTAATTCCACCATTAGTTGCAATGGTTGTTTCTTTTTTTACTTCAATGGGAGGAGTTTCCGGTGCTTTTTTACTTTTGCCATTTCAGGTAAGCGTCCTTAATTACACATCGCCAGGAGCAAGTGGAACAAATTTTATTTTTAATGTTGTTGCAATTCCATCAGGAGTTTATAGATTCCATAAAGAAAAAAGAATACCCTGGCCGCTTGCTTGGGTTATTATGGTAGGAACAGTTCCAGGTATTATTATCGGCTACTATATCAGAATAAAAATTCTTCCTGATCCTAAATCTTTTAAATTTTTTGTAGGTCTGGTATTGCTTTATATTGGGGTAAGATTATTCCTTGATCTTTTTAAAAAAAAGACAGCTTCTGCATCGAAAAAGTTTGATAAGAAACTTACAAAAGAAGCTACAGTCAGAACCATATCTTTTTCATTAAGAAAGACTGAGTATGAATTCTGGGGTGAGAGATTTTCCTTTAGCACAATCTGGGTATTTATTGTTTCCTTTATTATAGGAATAATAGGCGGTACTTACGGTATTGGTGGAGGAGCAATAATGTCTCCATTTTTAGTAACATTCTTTAAACTTCCTGTCCACAGTATAGCAGGAGCTACTTTGATGGGAACCGCAACAGCTTCTGTTTTCGGTGTTTTATATTATGCAATAATGCCTTCAGGAGGAGTCCAGACAACTCCTGACTGGTTGCTGGGTTTATTGTTTGGTCTTGGAGGAATGGTCGGAATATATCTTGGTGCACGAGCTCAAAAACATGTACCTCAAAAATACATAAAACTGCTTTTAAGTATTCTGATTGTTTATATTGCAGTAAGATACATTATTCAGTTTTTCTATTAAATAGTTCTTGCTAATGTTATAGCATGAATTTCTTTTGCTCCTTCCTTTTTCAATACCTTCGCACATTCCATTAAAGTAGCTCCAGTTGTTACAACATCATCCACCAGTCCTACTTTTATTCCTTTAACAGGATTTGTTACTGCATAGGCATTTTTTACATTGATGTATCTATCAGTTGCTTCAAGAGAAGCTTGTTCTATATTATCTTTAATTTTAACAAGCATGGTAAGAGATAGAGAGATTTTCCATGTTTTTGAAAGTTCCTTTGCAAGAACTGCTGATTGATTGAACTCTCGAGTACGAAGCTTTTTTATGTGCAAAGGTACAGGGATTAAAATATCAATTTCTGGCGGCATAATTGATCCAAGTAGCCTGCCTAATTCTTTGCCAACTCTTTTTACACCACCATATTTGAAACAGTGAATTGCTTCTTTGATCACACCATCATAAGCTCCAAATGAACTCAATGAATCAATATACTTCCAGAAATCTCCATGAAACTGTCCTGCAAAAATTTGATTCGAACTAAAAGGCTCTACCGCATTCCAGCATATAGAACAAAAAGGAGCAACTTTCCAATAAGAGTTTTTATTACAGATAGGACAGGTTTCATGAAAAACTACATTATAGAGGAAACTCCTTAATGATAATTTCATCTCTTTTCTGTCCTGTTGAGATTATTTGAATCTTTACTTTTAAAAAATCTTCAATAAAATTTAAATATGCCTTTGCATTTTCAGGAAGTTGATCAAATTCTTTTACTCCTTGAATTTCTTCTTTCCATCCAGGAAGTTCTTCGTATATTGGCTCACAGTGTTTCAGAATTTCAAGTTCCTTCGGAAATTCATCTATGCGTCTGTTAGTATATTTATAACCAACGCAGACTTTTAATTTGTCAATGCCATTAAGAATATCAAGTTTTGTTATAGCGATGCCTGTAAAACAGTTAACCCTTACTGCATGCTTTAATCCCACAAGGTCTAGCCATCCACATCTTCTTGGTCTTCCTGTAGTAGCACCGTATTCTCCACCTTTCTGTCTTATTGTTTCACCAAGATTATCCTTTATCTCTGTCGGGAAAGGACCTTCGCCAACTCTTGTGGTATATGCTTTTACAATTCCAATGATTCTGTCAATTTTTTTTGGACTTACTCCTGTACCTGTACATGCTCCTCCTGCAATGGTATTTGAAGAAGTTACATATGGATACGTTCCATGGTCAATATCAAGCAAAGTACCCTGTGCACCCTCAAAAAGCACATTTCTTCCTTCGTCAATAGCATTATTTATCACTATATCAGTATCTGAAATATAATATTTAAGTTTTTCTGCATAATCCAGGTATTGAGAAAAAATATGTTCTTCATTTAAAGGTTTTGAATTATAAAAATTAACAAGCAAAAAATTAACAATTTCAAGATTTACTTTAATTTTATTCATTAAAATATCCGGATAAAGTAAATCAATCATTCTTACACCATTTCTTGCAATTTTATCAGTGTAGCATGGACCGATACCTTTTTTAGTTGTGCCTATTTTCCCATTTTTTTCAGACTCCTCTTCTATGGCAATATGATAGGGCATGATTAAATGACAGTTTTTTGCAATATATAAATTATTGTCTATTTCAATTCCCTTATTATTGAGTGTATCAATTTCTTTCAGGAGTGCTGCAGGGTCAAGAACAACACCATTTCCTATGATACATTTTTTATTTTTATGAAGAATTCCTGAAGGAATAAGATGAAGTATATATTTTTTATCATCTACAACAACTGTATGACCAGCATTACAACCACCCTGAAATCTTACAACATAATCACACTTCTGTGTTAGAAAATCAACAATCTTGCCTTTACCTTCATCTCCCCATTGTGCTCCTATTATAATCACTGTTGACATTACAATCTCCTTATTGATTTAGTGGACTGGTATATAAACAGGTTTTATTTCTAAAACATTTGGAAGTTTCTTTATTTTTTCAATTATTTCATCGGTCAAAAAGGCATCAATACTTATGACTGAAACAGCTATTCCACCGGGTTCTTTTCTTCCAAAATGCATATGGCCTATATTAATATTATTTTGTCCTAGAAGAGTTCCAATATTGCCAATAACACCAGGACGATCCCAGTTTTTCATAAAAATCATATTACCTTCTGGAATCACTTCAAGAGAAAACTCATCAATTTGAACAATTCTTGGATCTTTTCTGCTTAGAAGCGTTCCTGCAACTGTGCTATAAGCATCCTTTGATGAGATTTTTATTGTAACAAGACTCTGATAATCTCCTGCATCATTTCCTTTTATTTCCTTCACCTCGATACCTCTTTCCTTTGCTATAAATGGAGCACTCACAAAGTTAACAGGTTCACCGAGTATAGGATCAAGAATTCCCTTTAAAGCAGCAGCGGTTAATGCTTGAGTATTCAAATTGGAAATTTCACCAAGATACTCAATTTGAATCTGATTTATACTTTTATTAAAAATTTGAGATATAAAACTTCCAATCCGTTCAAGAAGTATTAAATGAGGTCTGATAAGAGGAACCTGATCAAATGGTATTGAGGGAAAGTTTACAGCATTTCTGATAGTTCCGTTGATAAGATAATCTATTACCTGTTCTGCTATTGCCACGGCAACATTTTCCTGAGCTTCTAATGTAGATGCACCAAGATGTGGTGTGCATATTACTCTTTCATCAGCTGTTAATGGATAACCTTCTTCTGGTGGTTCTTTTTCAAAAACATCAAGTGCAGCACCGGCTACTTTGCCAGACTGAATCGCCTCATAGAGATCTTTTTCATTAATAATGCCTCCACGAGCGCAGTTAATTAGATAAACACCTTGTTTCATTTTTGCAATAGTTTTTTCGTTTATTAAATATTTTGTCTCTGCAGTCAAAGGAGTGTGAACTGTAATAAAATCCGAGTCTGCAAATATTCTGTCAAGATCAGTCTTTGTAATTCCTAACTCTTCAGCTCTATCCTCACTTAAAAATGGGTCATAAGCAAGAACATTCATACCCATACACTGTGCTCTCTTTGCAACTTCTGAGCCAATTCTTCCAAGTCCGATTATCCCAATTGTTTTATGGTATAGTTCAACACCCATAAATTTTTTCTTTTCCCACTTTCCAGCTTTTATGGATGCATTAGCCTGAGGAATTTTTCTTGCCAGAGAAAAAAGCATGGCTATAGCATGCTCTGCAGTTGTGACAGTATTGCCACCAGGAGTATTCATAACTACAATTCCTCTTTTTGTAGCAGCTACTTTATCAACATTATCAACTCCTGTGCCCGCTCTTCCTATAACCTTGAGTTTATCTGCAGCTTCTATGATTTCAGCCGTTACTTTTGTTGCACTTCTTATAATCAAGGCATCATATTGATTGATGATTGCCTTAAGTTCTTCAGGCTTTAGTCCTGTTTTAACATCAACCTCAAGCCCTGCCTTTTGTAAAATTTCAATTCCTTTGGGAGATATGCTGTCACTTACTAAAACCTTCACAATGTATCCTCCTTTGAAAAAATTTCTTCTGCTTTACCAACTCCTTTCCCTAAAACAATGGAATACCCGAGGTCTTTAAGTGTCATCTCTAAGGCGGATATTCCAACAATTACATCGAATTTATCAGCATATCCAAGATGAGCAAATCGAAATATTTTACCTTTAAGTTTATCCTGTCCACCGGCTGCTGTAACTCCATATTTTTCTCTTAATGTTTTATAAATAACCTGTCCATCAATTCCTTGAGGTGCTTCAATAGCTGTTACAGCATTGCTAGGAGTTCCTTTTGGAAAAATCTTAAGCCCGATTTCTTTAACAGCTTCTCTTGTAGCATGAGCTAAAAGAGAATGTCTTCTAAATACCTGATCAAGTCCTTCTTTCTGCAGCAATTTCAAAGCTTCATTGAGACCTATGATCAAAGATACAGCAGATGTAAAATTTGTTTGATTTTTTGAAAGATTTTCCCTCTCTTTTTTAAGATTAAAATAAAATCTCGGTGTTTTTGATTTTTCATTTCTTTTCCATGCTTTTTCACTCACACTTACGAATGCAAGTCCTGGCGGAAGCATGAAACCTTTCTGTGAACCGCTTACCATCACATCAATTGCCCAGTCATCTGTTTTAATATCATGTGCAACCAGTGCAGAAATTGCATCTACAATAAATAATGTGTCGTCATAATTTTTGATTAGTTGTCCCAATGTTTTAATGTCATGGTATGCTCCGGTAGAGGTTTCGCTTGCCTGAATAAAGACACCTTTTATATCAGGATGTTTTTTAAGTTCCTCTTCAACCGTATTAATATCAATAGAATATCCCCATTCAACAGGAATTTCTATAACGTTTAATCCATATGCCTGAGCAATCTTAACCCATCTTTCTCCAAATTTACCGCCATTTATTACAATAACCTTTTGTCCAGGTGAAAAAAAATTATTTACAGATGCAACCATACCACCAGTTCCAGTACTACATAGAATTAAAACATCATTTTTTGTTTGATAAATCCATTGAAGTCCTTTTTTAGCAGAATCAAGAACAGGTAAAAAGTCTGCACTGCGGTGATGGATTACTGGCATAGCCATGCTAAGAAGAACTTCTGGTGGAACAGGAGTGGGTCCTGGTGCAAGCAAATATTTTTTCAAAATCATTGATCCCTCCATTTATAAATTAAGTTTTAGTAATAAAATATATTACCATAAGTTAAATTTTTTTAAAATATTATACAAAAGGCTTTAAATTGCAAGTATAAAATCAATATCATTAATATTAATCAGGCTGGAAGCACGGAATTTTTGTTGAAGAAATAACTGTTTGTGGTTTAACATACAAATATGGTTAAAATTTTAGAGAAAATTTTTGGCACAAGAAACGAAAGAGAACTTAAAAGGCTATTTAGTATTGTTGAAGAAATTAACTCTTTTGAACCTGAAATTTCAAAGTTTTCTGATGAAAAATTAAAAGCAAAGACAGAAGAATTCAGAGAAAGACTATCAAAGGGTAGCAGTCTTGACGATCTTCTTACTGAGGCTTTTGCTACTGTAAGAGAGGTTGCAAAAAGAACACTTGGCATGAGACATTTTGATGTTCAGCTTGTTGGAGGAGTTGTTCTTCATGAAGGAAAGATTGCTGAGATGAAAACAGGTGAGGGTAAAACACTTGTTGCAACACTGGCAGCTTACCTGAATGCATTGGAAGGCAAAGGTGTTCATGTTGTAACTGTCAATGACTATTTAGCAAGAAGAGATGTTCAGTGGATGGGACCTGTATATAATTTTCTTGGACTGAATGTGGGAGTAATCCAGCCTGATGCATCGTTTATTTATGATCCTGGCTATAGAACATCTGATAAACGATTTGACAGACTGCGTCCATGCAGCAAAAAAGAAGCATATCTGGCAGATATTACCTACGGCACTAACAATGAATTTGGTTTTGATTATCTGAGAGATAACATGCGTTACAGTATTGATGAACTCTGTCAGAGGGAGCTTAACTATGCTATTGTGGATGAAGTTGACAGCATCCTTATAGATGAGGCAAGAACACCTCTTATCATTTCAGGACCTTCTGAGGAATCAACTGATATCTACTACTCTGTAAATAGAATTATTAAGTATCTCAAACCTGAGGAAGATTTTAAACTTGATGAGAAGCTTAAAACAGTTGTTCTCACCGAGCAGGGGTCAAGAAAAGCTGAGAAACTTTTAGGGATAGACAACCTTTACGATACCGTAAATATTCAGATTGTTCATCATATAAATCAGGCAATAAGAGCACACTACTTTTTTAAAAAGGATGTTGATTACGTTGTAAAAGATGGGAAAATTGTAATTGTTGATGAATTTACAGGAAGACTTCTTTCTGGAAGGCGCTGGTCAGATGGGCTCCATCAGGCAATTGAAGCTAAGGAAGGTTTAAAAATAGAAGCAGAAAATCAAACGCTTGCAACAATAACCTTTCAGAATTACTTTAGAATGTATAAGAAACTTGCAGGAATGACCGGAACCGCAGATACAGAGGCTTCAGAATTTGCTGAGATTTATAATCTTGAAGTCGTTGTAATTCCAACGCATAAGCCAATGACAAGACAGGATTATCCAGATGGTGTATATAAAACTGAAAAGGCAAAATATGAGGCAGTCGTAAAAGAGATTGAGGAGTGTTACAAAATTGGAAGACCAGTTCTGGTTGGGACAACATCAATTGAAAAATCTGAGCTTATTAGTAAAATGCTCAAGAAAAAGGGAATCCCGCATAGTGTTTTGAATGCAAAATATCATGATAAAGAGGCTGAAATTATTGCTCAGGCAGGAAGAATTGGTTCTGTCACAATAGCAACCAACATGGCAGGTAGAGGTACTGATATACTTCTTGGTGGAAATCCAGAGTTTTTAGCTCGTGAGATGCTTAATGGAAAAAATTATACAGAAGAGGAGTTTAAGGAGGCTTTAAAGAAAGCTAAAGAAATTTGTGAAAAAGAGCATGAAAAAGTTGTCTCCCTTGGAGGGCTCCACATTATTGGAACAGAAAGGCATGAATCCCGCAGGGTTGACAATCAGTTAAGGGGTAGAGCAGGTAGACAGGGAGACCCCGGTTCATCAAAATTTTATCTTTCTCTTGAAGATGAGTTATTAAGACTCTTTGGTGGAGAAAAACTTCAAAGTCTGATGCATTTTCTGAAGATAGATGATGACACTCCTATAGAAAATAAGATGGTAAGCAAAGCAATTGAAAATGCTCAGAAAAAAGTAGAAGCTCATAATTTCGATATAAGAAAGCATCTTCTTAAGTATGATGATGTAATGAATAGCCAGAGGAAAGAAATTTATGCATTTAGAAAAGAAGTGCTTGAAAGTGATTCTACAAAAGAAAAAGTTTTTGAATTACTCGAAATAGAAATTGATGAACTGGTTGAGTTTTATTTATTCCAGGAAGAACAGGGCATTCAAAAACTGCAAGAGCAAATAAAGGGAAGATTTGATGTTGATTTAGATTTGGAGAATAAATCAAAAGATGAAATAAAAGAATACATTATTGAAAAGCTCAAAGAGACGTATGAACAGAAGGAATCGAAAGTTGGTTCTCAATTGATGCGTGATATTGAGAAAATGGTTTTCCTCCATGTAATAGATACCAAATGGAAGGAACATCTTCTCGGAATTGACCATCTTAAAGAAGGTATTGGATTAAGAGGCTATGCTCAGCGAGATCCACTTGTTGAATACAAGAAAGAAGCGTTTGCACTTTTTGAAGAGATATCAAGAAATATAGTATCTGACATACTTACAAGATTATTCAAGATTCAGGTTAAAGAGGAAACTCAGGTAAAAGTGGCTCAAAGACATAGAACAGTCAGAAACAATGGAGATGGTTCTTCGCAACCCATTGAAAAACCAAAGAAAATCGGTCGTAATGATCCATGCCCATGTGGAAGCGGAAAAAAATACAAAAAGTGCTGTGGGAAAAATGTTTAAGGATCATTTTCAATTTCAATAGGTCTGTCTCTTTCAGAATCAACAATGCATAAGAAACCAAAAGGTTCATTAAAAGGGTTTAAAAGCTGATGGACATTATTTGGTGCAATATAGAGGATATCAAGATAGTTTAAAATATAAAATCTTTTACCCAATCTCACCTTACCTTTACCTTTAAGACAGATAACCACATGAGCATGCTGATGATACTCTAATGAAGAGGTTCCTCCTGGGGATATTTCAAAATATCTAACTTCAAATTTTATTGATTCACTACTTACAAGAGGAAATCTTTCAATTGAAAACCAGTTTCCTGAAGTATTTTTATAAGGAATACTTTTTATACTACTCCATTTACTCTTTTTAAAACGAATTATTGTATTTTTTTTGATTTTTTCTTTTAAAGGTATCTCACAAAAAGATTTTTCCTGTTTTTTTCTTCTTGACATAGTATATAATTATAATGCAAAACTTTGAAAATATAAAAATATTAAACAGACTAAGAGGTGAAATATGCTAAAGAAAATTTATAATTTATTCAACTCTCTTTCTTTAAGTAAGAAAGTATTTATACTGGCAGTTATTTCTATTCTGGTTGTTTACTCCGCTGTAGCACTGGCAATTTTTTTACAGACAAAATCTAAAATTGAATCATACAATATCAAATCTTTAAAAGAAGAAGTTTTACTCATAAAGCAGCAGATAGCAGTTTTTGATGAATCCACTAAAGATTCAGCAGAAAAATTCATGAACATATTTCAAAGTATGCTTCCCTCTGGCACTGCTTCAATTAAAGCTGATAATTCAATTCCTGACAAATTCACAGCAATGACAGGTGGGTCTGTTGCAACTATTTTTAAAAGACAAGAAGATGATTTTTTAAGGATAGCAACATCTCTTAAAAAAGAGGATGGTTCTCGTGCATTAGGCACATTTCTTGGGAAAAATCATCCCGGATATTCTTTACTTATGAAAGGAGAACCATATATTGGTAAAGCAACACTTTTTGGTAAAGACTACATGACAAAATATGTTCCCATAAAGGATACTTCTGGCAATGTTGCAGGAGTTTTATTTATAGGATTTGACATATCAAAAACAATGAAGCATCTTAAAGACTTTATTCGTTCCATAAAAGTTGGTAAAACAGGGTATGTATATGTTCTTGATACATCAGAAAAAAATAAAGGCACACTTATAGTACATCCTGCTAAAGAGGGAAGTAACCTAATTAACGAAAAGGATGCTGAAGGTAGAGGTTTTATTAAAGAGATGATTGAGAAAAAAGAAGGACTAATTTACTATCCATGGATTAATAAAGAACTTGGAGAAAGTTCTTCAAGACAGAAAGTAGTTGCCTATGCAAACTATCCAGCATGGAACTGGCTTATTGTATCAGGCAGCTATGTTGATGAAATTGCCGCAGAGGCAGCTGATATAAGAAATCTCATGTGGGCTGTAAACATAGTCGGTGCTTTACTGGTCTCTGTTTTAATTTTAATAGTTACCCAGAAAGCATTGAAACCCCTTACAGACATGGCACAAAAGCTTGAAAATGTTGCCAGCGGAGACTTTAGTACTATAGGATTTGGTAAAGGTTATCGTAATAGAAAAGATGAGATTGGTCTTATTTCAAGAAGCATTATAAAAGTGGAAGAATTTGTTCATAAACTTATAAAAGATATTAAAAGCTCTGTACCAATGATTCAGTCAGTAATTGGCGCAATAGAATCCAACATTGACAATGTAAAAACAAAAGTCAATGAGCAGACATCACAGGCACATCAGATTGCAACTGCTGCTGAAGAAATGAGCCAGACAATAACAGATATTGCAAAAAATGCTGCTCAGGCATCTGATCTGGCAACTGAAAGCATGAAAGTATCCAGCGATGGTCAGGGACTGTCTGAAAATGCAATGAAAACTGTTCAATCTGCAAATCGTTCAACTGTTGAGCTTAAAAAAACAATAAACACACTTAATCAGCGGGTTGAAGAAATTGGAGATATTGTAACAGTGATAAAAGACATAGCTGACCAAACAAATCTGCTTGCTTTAAATGCGGCAATAGAGGCGGCAAGGGCAGGAGAGCAGGGAAGAGGTTTTGCAGTTGTTGCTGATGAAGTGAGAAAACTTGCAGAAAAGACCATTAAGTCAACTGATGAAATAGCACAGAAAATATTAGCTGTTCAGGATGAATCCCGTGAGTCTTTAAAAAACATGGATGCAACTGCCCGTGAAGTTGCTGAAGCACTTAAAGCGCTAAATGAAGTGAAAAAAGCACTTAACAGAATTGCTGAACATTCTTTAAAAGTAAAAGACCAGATAACACAGATAGCAACTGCAACTGAGGAACAATCCTCTGCCAGTGATGAAGTTGCCCGTTCTGCAGAACATTCAAGCTCACTTGCCCAGGATGTAAAAACAACAACAGATATGGTTACAGAAGAAGTGGGAAACCTTAATAACGTAATACAGAAACTTACAGATGCTATTAAAGGAGTGAAAGTATAAAGTGAAAATAGCAAAGCTCTATAAATTTGATGATATTAGAATAGAGGATATGCCTATGCCGGAATTTGGACCAAGGGATGCTCTTGTAAAAGTGAAAGCCTGTGGAATATGCTCAGGTGATGTAATGCCATGGTACATTGAGAAAAAAGCACCTTTAGTTCTTGGGCATGAGATTTCAGGAGAGATTGTAAAGATAGGTGATGAAATTAAATCAGAATTATCTTTGCAGGAAGGTGACAGAGTAGCTGTTCATCATCATGCACCCTGTATGGAATGTTTTTTTTGTAAAAGAGCTGATTATGTTCAATGTGCTACATGGAAAAAATCAAAAATTATTCCTGGAGGAGTTGCTGAATATATCGTTATTCCTGAAGTTAACTTAAAAAATGATACTCTTAAATTGTCTGATACTGTCTCTTTTGAACAGGCTGCACTGGTTGAGCCCACTGCATGTGTTGTGAAATCTCTAAAAAGAGCAAATATCAAAAAGGAAGATACGGTACTTGTAATTGGCCTTGGTGTAATGGGGCAGTTACATATAATGCTTGCTAAAGAATTCGGTGCTAAAAATGTGATAGGTGCAGATATGGTTCCTTTCAGACTTGAAAAGGCCATCCAGGCTGGAGCAGACCATGTAATTGATGTCTCTAATCAAGACCTTTATAATAAACTCCATGAAATTACTAATGGGTTAATGGCACAGGCTGTTATAGTTGGACCAGGAAAGGCTGAGGTTATATCGCAATCTTTGAAAGTTGTTTCGAAGGGAGGAACTCTTTTAATATTCACTCCAACACCACCAGATGAAAAACTCAGTTTTTCTGTTAATGATATTTACTTTTATGATATAACGATCACACCAAGCTATTCATGTGGACCTGATGATATGAAAATGGCTCTTTCATTTATTGAAAGAGGGCTAGTCAACAGCGATTTGCTCATTACACACAGATTCACAATTGAAAATGCTCAGAAAGCCTATGAGCTTACAGCTCTTGCCAAAGATTCCTTAAAATGTATGATTTTGTTTTGATATGAAAGATTTAGATATCCAAACTGTACTGTTGTAAATTTTTTTCAATACTACTCGTACTTAATTCTTTCATCTGGTTTTTATTCCCGTAGTACTTGCCATCAATTGTTATAAAGTGCATTGCTCTTCTTATCACAACTCCTAGATTTTTTAAACCTTTAAGAGTTAGCGTTGAAGTCTTTCTTATTTTTAAAATTCTTTTTACAGATGTCAGTCCTATTCCAGGAACTCTGAGTAGTGTTTCAGGTGGAGCCTGTTGAATTTCAACTGGAAATAGACAGATATTTCTTAATGCCCAATCAAGTTTTGGATCTATTTTTTCATCCAGTAAAGGTTTTTCTTCTGAAACAATTTCTTCAACCTGAAACCCGTAATATCTTATAAGCCAGTCTGCCTGATATAGCCTGTGTTCTCTAATCAAAGGAGGTTTTGATAGTTGCGGTAGTCTTGGATCATCATTTACAGGCATATATGCTGAGTAATAGACTCTTTTAAGTTTACTATTATTTTTGTAGAGATTCTCAGTTAATTTAAGAACCTGAAAATCAGTATCTGAAGTAGCTCCAACTATTAACTGAGTGGTCTGAGTCTGTATGGTTTTTCCTTTGTTTTCAATAATGCTATTAATTTTTTCAACAGTTTTTAGAATCGAATGCAGATTTTTTTCAGGAGCTATTAATGAAAGAGATTCCTCAGTTGGCAACTCCAGATTGATACTGACTCTGTCTGCAAGTTTAACCGCCTCTTCAATAGAGGCTTCATCTGAATCAGGGACGATTTTTAAATGAATATAACCTTTGAATTGATACCGGGTTCGTAAAAATTTTGCAGTAGTTATCATCATATCCATTGTTTTTCTGGAATTACCGATTATACCTGAGCTTAGAAATACACCTTCAATTTGTTTTTTTCTGTAAAATTCATAGACAATGCGACTTAATTCATCAGGCAGAATAATGGTTCTTGGGATATCATTCCTTTTTCTATTTAAGCAATAAGCACAATCATTTATACAAAAATTTGTAAGTAATACTTTAAGAAGCGGTATACATCTTCCATTAGATGTCCATATATTATGTATTCCGAACTTTGAGAAACTTTCTTTTTTTGAAAAATTTTTTCTATCAAATGATGGTGAACAGGAAACATCAAATTTTGCACCATTTGTAAGAAGGGACAATTTATCATAAATATCAGGAACCCTTTTTACTAACATTGCAACTTTATATTAACATTTTTTAAAAAAGAAGACAGATACAGTTTAACTTTAAGTTTTTAGAAGGTTAATAAATGAAATAGGTAGAGCTACTGGTTTATTTTTGCCATTAATACATATATGATATGTTTTACCTTCCACTATTTTTTCTCTGTCTCTAAAAACTTCATAATTAAATACAATAGCTCTTGATTTTAAATCACTTATAAAAGTTTTGACAGTAAGAAGGTCGTCATACTTTGCTGGTTTAAAATATTTTACGTAAAATTCAACTACAGGAAGATGATAACCATTTTCTTCGAGCTCACGATAAGTAAATCCTTTTTCTCTTAAATACTCTGTTCTTGCTTTCTCAAAGAAAATAGCATAATTCCCATAATATACAATTCCAAATTTATCAGTATCTGCATATTTGACTCTGACAGGAATATCAATGACTTTTTTTGATTGCATTTTATAAAAATTATACCACAAAACTCTGAGAGGAAACACGTAGGGGAAAGTTGACCATTATAAAAAAGTTATTGATTTGAAATTTTTATTGCAGTAAAATAATCTAAAAAAGGAGGTCAAAATGCAAAGTAAGATAGCTACTGCTTTAAAAATGGATTTAAATCCTGTTGCAATTATATGGTCAGATAAAAAACCAGATAATGCCTTGCAATTTAAAGAAGGTAAATGGGGATGCGTTATGTGGATGTTAGTTAATGCTGTCAAAGGTAAAGTAGCAGTTTTTGATAGAAAAACTTATGGATGCTGGGGTGGAGGAGTTGGTTTAGGCTTTGGTAATATTTACATGGATTTTCCCGGTGGAATAGAGTGTTTTTATTATTTCATTTCTATAGGGAACAAACAATGGCATACAGGTCAGACTGTTGCCGAAAATATTAAACCCTATGCCACAAAAGAGTTTCTTAATGAGTTTCTTGAGGGTGAGAGATTTTTAAAGTCTCCTGATGTTGTTAAAAAATTTTTAGAACAATTACCAATGATAGATATTCCAACAGAATATGTAATATTTAAACCATTAAAAGAAGTAAGTACAGAAGAAGAAAAACCCGCTGTAATTGTTTTTCCTGTAAATCCTCATCAACTTTCAGCTTTAGTAGTTCTTGCTAATTATGGAAGAGAAAGTTTTAACAATGTAATAATACCGTGGGGTGCAGGATGTCAGACAATTGGAATTTATGCTTATAACGAAATGAAATCGAATCCTCAAAAAGCAGTCATTGGACTTACAGACCTTTCAGCAAGAAAGAATGTAAGAAGGCAGCTTGGGGACAATTTGTTTACATTTACAGTTCCATATGAAATGTTTTTAGAAATGGAAGAAAATGTAAAAGAAAGTTTTCTTGAAAGACCTTTATGGCAGAGTCTTGTTGATACTGATAAATAAAAAATTTTGGTTAATGATGACTTGGTTTAGCTCTTAACCGAACATGTTATCAGGCAAGTAAAATTTTTATATCTTAATTTTTATTTAGAGTTTGAATGAAAAGATGACGAAGGGTTTCTGCTACTTCTAGAATTTTTTTACTCATAGAGCGCCCGAATTCTGTATTTTCAGGTTGAATTGCGACTATAAAGATTTTACATGTAATTTTTGCTTTTATATAATCAATACAATGTTTGAGATTTGTTTGATGACTTGATATTCCTGTATATTCTTCTAAATCAGTTTCCCGCATAAAAACTACAGAACCGGGTTTTTGATTCATATGTACGGCATCAATAAAAATGACTGTTTCTGGTTTATTTTCTACTATTTTTTCGATAAATCTTTCAGGTTGGTCTTCACAGTCTATTAAAATTGCCCGCAATTTATTATTTAACTCTTTCACAATATATGAACCAACAGCATCATCTCCTCTTAGAGGATTTCCTATTCCTGCAATGACAACTTTGCCTTTAACATTTTTTAAAAATTCATTCAATTTCAATTTGTTCAGATACTAGAGGTTTTATTTTCTTTTTTGATATACCAAGTGCTTGAGCAATTCCAAAAATGATCGCTTCTGGACGTGGGGGACATCCAGGAATATATAAATTTACAGGAATTACTTTATCAACTCCACCAACTACATTATAACTGTCAAACCATATACCTCCTGCTGTAGCGCATGAGCCAAGAGCAATAACTATTTTTGGTTCAGGTGTTGCTTCATAAACTGACTTTACAAAATCAACAGTAGGACGCGTTACCGGTCCTGATATAACCAGAGCATCCGCATGTCTTGGAGAACTCACAGCTTTCATTCCAAATCTTTCAATATCATAATATGGAGTAAGAACGTCAAGAAGTTCTATATCACAGCCATTACATGCTCCTGTATTTACATGAAAAATCCATATTGATTTTTTCAGTGCTTTTTGGGCTAGTTTTTTAAGCAATGACATTGTAGCCTCCTTTAACCTGCAATTTTAATAATTCCTCGAGTTGCACTATCTATAAGAGGATAAATAATCTCTGGATAAATCCCAAATAATATGATTAAAACTGCACAAGTCAATGTACAGAAAATTATTGTAAAAGGTATAAAACTCTTTTGAGCCTTATTATGTTCATTTTTCTGCCAGAATATATATATAGCAGTTTTTAAAAGAGCAATCACACTTATAAATTCCGCAATAATTAAAATTACAGCTGCCCATAAAAATTCTTTTGCAAGAGCTAAAAATATAGTAATTGAGCTTAAAAAACTTGCAAAAAGTGGCATTCCACCTACAGCAAGCGCTCCTATAAAAAAGGTTATGCCAATTACAGGAATTTTCCCTATTGATTCTTTTATCTCTTCTATTTTTCTGGTTCCACAGGCATAAATTATTGCACCGACAGAAAAGAATAAAACTCCTTTAATAAGAGTATGATTAACAATCTGAAACACGCCTCCAAATATTCCTTCATAGCTTTTTAAAGCCAGAGCTGCACCGATAAATCCCATTTCACTAATGCTACAGTATGCTATGAGTTTTTTAATGTCTTTTTGATTAAAAGCTAAAAGAGCACCCAACAGCATACTTAATGCTGCAAGAATTATCACTAAAATTTTTATCTCTTCATAATGAAAAGCAAAAATTGTAACTGTTCGTGCCAATCCATAAAATCCCATTTTTGTTACCGCTCCAGCCAGAAATACTGTTACAGCTGAAGGTGCTTCTGCATATGCATCTGGAAGCCAGAGGTGAAAGGGTATTAAGCCAGATTTTGTAAAAAATCCAATAATAAATAGCACAGCACATATTAAAGCTATAGTATAAGGTAAATTACTAACAGCCTGTCCAATATTGTTTATCATTACAGGCTTGCCTGTTGCATAGAAAAGCAGAATAATTCCCAACAAGCTGAAAAGAATTCCAACATTAACAAAGATAAGATATTTAAAGCCAGCTTTCAAAGTCGCTTTATTTAAGTTAAAAACAATTAGATAAACAGCAAGAATGCTGCTTAACTCAAGAGTAATGTAAACCCAGAAAAGATTATTTAAAATAAATGCAAGATTCATAAACCCAGTTGAAAGAAGAATTACGCCGTAATAAACATGAAATTTTTCCTTTTTATGAAAGTAGAGTTTTTCAATATATCTGGCAGAGTAAGAAATAACTAAAAGAGCAACAGCTTCTACCATAAATTGCATTAAAATACTAAATCCATCAATATAAAAGGATTCTTCATATAACAGTAATGTATTGTTATTTAAAGTTATATAATGCCAGTATGAAGATGTGGAAACTACAGATAGAATTATTGCAAAAAATGAGATGCCTTCTTTTATAAAACCCTTTTTCCCAAAAAGAAAAATCAACAAAGATGCAAGCATAGGAGCAATAAAACTTAAGGAAAATATTATTGATTCAAAGCTCATTGCTCACTCCTCTGAGAGCTTGATTCTTTAAATTTTTTAATTTCTTCCTGAAGAAAAACTTCATTTAATCTGAGAATAAGGTAAACCAGGAAAATTATGGCAACAACAAAGTTAAATGTTAAAGAAATTTCAATAAATTTGGACATATGAGGAATCATGCTGATTATTAACAAATGAATTCCATTTTCAATTATAAAGAAGCTGACAATCATTTTTACAAGGTCTTTTTTGGAAATAAAAAGATAAAATCCATAAACAAAAAGAGTAAGTCCGCATGAAAAGCTTGAAAGCGCCTGAGGAATAACTGATGCTTTCAAAATTTCAATAAAATGATAACCTACAGAAAGTATAACTATTGATAGTGCTATGGAAAGAGGATGAATTATAGATGGTCTGACTTCTGCTTCGAGTCTTTTCCTAAGACACCTGAGCAAAAAAATAGGCATTAATACAGCTCTTACAATAAAGTCAATTATCCCTATCAAATAAAGAGAAGGAATATTATTAATATATGCAAGAGAAAAAATTGCGATAACGATAAAAACACTATGAGGTATGAGGATTAGAGATGAAAACTTCAAATTCTTAGCTTCTCCTGCAAGAAATGTAAAGAACAAAATTGTAATATAAATCATTTCCATCTTTACACTCCTAAAAGGGCCAGAAATATAGATGTTAGAGAAAATAAAGCCAGTGTTAAATTGTATTTCAATGCCTGATCAATTCTCAATCTCGGATTCAAAGCCTCAATAAGTGTGCTTATAAAAATAATTACTGTAAGCTTGAAAAGTGTAATTACTATATTCAATAAAAAATTAGTTGTAATTGGCCATGGACAAAAAATTTGCGTGAAAACAAGACAGAATAAAACCTGCCTTGACATATTTGACCATTTAACACATGCATACTTTGGACCACTTAGTTCAATCAGAACTCCCTCTGCGATTTCTTGTTCTGCTTCTGATATATCAAATGGAATCTTACCAATCAATGCCTGAAGTGAAAGAAATACACAGACAGTTGCCAGAAGCATTGAAACATTTGGCCCATTTGTATAATACCAGCTAACGATATCTCCAATTCTAAATGAGCCAGCATTTATAGCACCTGTTATGAGAGCAATTGCCAGAATTGGTTCTACTGAAAGATGTAACATCATCTTACGAGATGCTCCAATGTAAGCAAATGGATTCTCTGATGCAGAGGCAGTAATAATTATCGCTATTCCAACAACTGTTATGATATAAATGAACAGAAATATATCTCCCCAGAAGTTTAAAGGTGGGATTAAATCTGTTATTGGAATTAAAAGAGATGCCATTCCAACGCTCACAACTGAAAGATACGGTGAAAGCCTGAAAAGTGGATTTATGGTAGATTTCAAATCTTCCTTACCCATGAGTTTAATGATGTCATAATATGATTGAAGTGGCGGAGGTCCTACTCTTCCATGTATCAATGCCCTTACTTTTCTTGTAAATCCATCAAAAAATGGAGACAGTATTAAAACGATAAATAAGTTCACAATTGATGAGTAGATAATAAATCCGAAGTTCATATTCTGCCTCCTGCCAGATACACCATTAAAACAATTACAAAAATACTGCCAGCTATCAGCCATATGATATACTTTTCAGTTATATACTTATATATTGTATTGAGTTTTTCAGCCAATTTTGAGAACTGTTTAGCACATGGATAATAAAGCCATTCATCCATATTAAATATTTTTAAAAAGCATTTCGGTAGAGAAAATCTGATTGGAGGAAGATTAACGGGATAAAATCCTTTAAATTGAATTTTTCCTATTCTGAAGCTAACCATATCTTTGAAAGGCTGATAAAAACTGTGCCCTCTATATGTTACTTCTTCTGCAAGATGTTCTTTGCCACCATACCATGTCTGAACCTCTCTTTTTGGTGCTTGAGCATATTTTTCAAAAGAAAAGATTATAACACAAAGAATTAGTATAGGAATCATGACAAAGATAGGAAACCAGCTACCTGCGAGGCAGTCTTTACAAAAATTAATATCTGCTCCTGCAATATTGCCTGTAAAAACTGATGAAAATTCTGGTAATGATATTCCAGTTGAGGCAACTACTGCATTATAAACAATGTTTAATGGAATTAAAGGGAACAATCCTGTAAAAAGACAGATAAAGGCAAGCATGAGCTGGGGGACATTCATACTCCATGGTAATTTTCTTTTTTGTTCTAACATATCCGGAAGTTTTCCCATAAAAGCAGAATTTACAAATTTCAGAAAGGATGCAAGCGTCACAGCAGATATAAAGATAGAAATAATTCCAGATATTATAAATACGATTCTTATCAATAAAAAAACTTCTGATTGTTTTGCTGACCATATTGAGGATTCAAAAATAAGAAGTTTGGATACAAAACCATTAAAAGGTGGTACTCCAGCAATGGAAAGTGAACCAATCAGAGCGGTTATTCCGGCAAGAGGCATTACCTTTATTAATCCTTCAACTTTATTCAAATCAGTGGTTTTTGTTTTATAAAAAATTGAACCTGCATTGAGAAATAACAGGCTTTTATATATTGAATTGTTTAAAACATGAAATAATCCTCCAACCATTGCTACGGTGCCTAAGAAAGGATTAATGTTTATGAAATAAATTCCAACACCGATTCCCAACAGCATGTATCCAACCTGTCCGATTGCATGAAATGACATAAGTCTTTTTGTTTCATCCTGTGTAAGAGCAGCGATTGTTCCAACAAAAATTGAAATAGTTCCTGCAACTGCTACTATCAATCCCCATATCTGACTGTTGAGTGTTATTGGGGTTACAGAGCAAAAAAATCTTAAAATAGCGTATACTGCAAGCTTTGACATAACACCACCAAAAAAAGAAGATGCTGATGATGGAGGCTGTGGGTAAGCATTTGGTAGCCAGAATCCGAAAGGTAAAACTCCAGCTTTTGTAATAAAAGCTATAAAAATACAGAATAAAATAAACTGTGCAAGAGCAGGCTGTGTATTTATAAGTAGTGAAAAGCCTTTTTTTATCTCTGTAAAAGAAAAATCATTGCTGTATGAATAAAGTATTACTGAAGCAAGAATCAGGAATGCTGTTGCTACATGAGTTGCAATAAAATATTGAAGTCCTCCTTTGATGGCTGATTTCTTTTCTCTGTCAAATACAATCAGAAACCATGAGCTTAAAGTCATCAACTCCCAGAACACTATGAAAAAGAGAATGTCTTTTATGCAAACAACTCCGATCGATGAGATAAAAAGTAACATCAAAAATGGATAAAATTTTATCGGAGAGTGTGATTCATAGGCATTTAGATATTTCCAAGAAAATAAAGAGACGCAGAATGAAATTAAAGAAATTATTAAAAGAAACAGAGCAGAAAGGGAATCTATGCTCAAAAGAAAAGAGGAATTAATCAAAGGCTTGAGTGAAAAAATTGTCTGTTCAACCAGTTTGTTTCCAATAACAATATCTATCGCTGGATAAAACAGACATATTGAGGAACTCAAACTTAAAATAGATGCAGAAAATCCGGCGACAGATTTATTTTTAATAAAACAGGTACCTACCGTTGAAACAATCAGAGCAACAAATGAAGCATATATGTAACTTAGATGCTCCATCAATATCCTCCAAATAAAGCTTTCACAAATGGATATCCAATTAGCGGTGATATAACACTCAGAATTAAAAGGCAGATTAAACTAACATTCATAGAGAATGGAATATTATTATTAGCCTTAATAACTTTTTCTGATGCTTCTCCAAAGAAAACCCTGTGTCCGACAAAAATATACCAGCAAAAAGCAAGAATGCTTTCAAAGATTGCAAGTAAACCAAAAGTATTAGTAATGCTATTTTTAAGCTCAAAAGCTCCTGTAAAAATCATAAACTTACTCCAGAATCCTGAAAATGGAGGAACTCCGACTATAGCAAACATTCCAGCAAGAAAACATGCAGTAAAAAGAGGGAACTTTTTTGAAACTCCCTTAAGTTCTTTGATACTTTTTGAACCTGTTGCATAAGCAATTGCACCCACTGAAAGGAAAAGAAGTCCCTTTGCAAATCCATGATTTATTATATGAAAAACTCCACCCATGCCTCCTGTTTTTGAGCCAAGCATTCCAAGTGAAACACCAAATAGAATATATCCAAGATGTCCTATAGTTGAGTAGGCAAGCAATTTTTTTAAATCATCCTGAAAATAATATAAAATTACTGAAACAATCATTGTTAAGATAGCAATTGTTCCCATTAAGAATGCAGGATTTCCCGATAATGTTGCATTTGAGATATAAGTTCTAGCCATTAAATAAACTCCTGCTTTAACCATTGCAGCTGCATGAAGATAGGCACTTACTGGTGTTGGTGCAACCATTGCATCTGGAAGCCATGTAAAGAGAGGTATCTGAGCTGATTTGGCAGATGCTGCAAAAAATAAAAGTGTAAAAACAATAAATTTAGAATTTGTGGATAATAAATCAAGACAGGAAAAATCAAATGATTGTAGTTGGGTGTACATAATTGCTAATGCAACAAGAAAACATAAGCCACCAATATGAGTCATAATAAATGCTTTAAGACCAGAAAATGAAGCTTTTTTATCCTTTGTATATGAAATTAATGCCCATGAACAGAGTGTTGTTATCTCCCAGAAAAAAAATACCTGCAAAAAATTATTAGCTGTAACAATTCCTATCATGGCACCAATAAAAAGAAGCATAAGAAAATAGTAACTTCCATAGGGTTGATAAAAAGCATGATCAGCATTCAAAGGAGACATGTATCCAAGAGAGTAAAAAATTACAAAAAAGCCTACAACAGTTATAAGAATGAGCATGATTGAGGTTAACGGGTCACAGAGAAGTCCAAAAATTGACTCTGTATTTAACCATTTAAACAGTGAAACATCATAAGAAATCATGATTTTTGAAAAAGAGATTTCATATAAACTGAAAATGCTGAATATAACTGTAATAAGGGCTATTATAGAAGCGATAATTCCTGATAATCTCCCTCTGAATATATATGCCAGACCGCATCCAATAAATGGAGTAATTAATGCTAAAATTAGAAAATTCAAGAGGGAGAACCTCCTCCTGTTTGCATCTTTCTTTTGCATTCAGGACAGATTTTAAGCTTATTAATATCCTCTTCTGTTTTGTCCTTTAACCTTTCAATTTGCTTATTTAACATATTTAAAGATGTAAAAGGTTTACCACAAACTGTACATTGAACCATTTTTATTTTAATTATAATCTCAAGGTCCTTTTTATTGTCAGTTGCAAGTTCAAACTCATGGGTTATATGTATTGCTTTTTCTGGACATGATTGTGCGCATCTTCCACAGTATATACATCTGCCAGCAGTAAACATCACTGTTCTTTCATCTTCCGTATTTTCAATTTTAATCAATCTTGATGGACATGTTCTTACACAACTTCCACATCCTATGCATTTATTTGCATCCACCTCAAGCCTTCCTCTTAAGTTTTCAGGTGGAGTAACAGGAACAAAAGGGTAGGGTCTGGTTATTTTTTTTTGTCTTGATGAAAGTAGCAGGGCTTTTATCTTGCTTTTAAACATCTTTTGAGTTCCTCAACAGAATAGACTCTGGGAATCTTTTTCCTTATATCAATAGCCTCATATCTTTCTGTGCAGGAAAAACATGGATCAATACTGCCAATTATTAAAGGAGCATCAGCTATTGAGGCACCTTTAAGCATAATTGACAGAGCTTGATAGTTCTGATATGATGGAGCACGTACACTCCATCGATATGGTCTTCCATCAGGACCTGTCATAACGTAGTGAAAAAGTTGTCCTCTTGGTGCTTCTATGTAGGATATTGCTTCTTTCCAGGGCTCAATTTTTGAAATCTTTATTGATGTAGGACCCTCAGGAATATTTTCAATAATCTGTTTGAGAATACTTATTGATATTAAAATTTCTTCCAGTCTGATAATTGTTCTTGCCCATACATCTCCTGATTTATTCAATGGAACTCTAAAACTTAACATAGGATATGCAGCATAAGGAAAGTTAATTCTCATATCAATATTTACTCCAGAAGCTCTTGCAACAGGACCGCATACACAATATTTTTTTGCATCATTCTGTGTTAAAACCCCAACATTTTTAAACCTTAACTGTATAACTTCATCATCAAGAATAATTTCTCTTAACTGTATCACTTCCTTTTCTATCTGAGAAATGATTCCTTCCATATCTTTTAGATGTTGAGGAAGTACATTGATTGTCACTCCTCCAACAATATTTATTCCATATGTTTTTCTATTACCAGTAATCATTTCACACAAATACATAACCGGTTCACGAATTCTCCATGCCTGCATAAAGAGTGTATCAAACCCTACAATATGAGCCGCGAGTCCAATCCATAAAAGATGACTATGAAGTCTCTCAAGTTCAAGAAACATGCTACGTATAAATTTTGCTCTTACTGGAATTTCTATACCACCGGCTTTTTCAACTGCCTGACAGTATGCGCAGGAGTGAACAAAGCCACATATACCACAGATTCTTTCTGCAAGAAATGGAATCTGTTGATAATTTAGTGCACTTTCAGCAAGTTTTTCAATCCCTCTATGAACATAAAATCCTCTGTAGTCAAAATCAACAATTTCTTCTCCATCAACAATAAGCCTGAAATATGCAGGCTCTTCAAGAGATGGATAAAATGGACCAATAGGTATAACTGTTTTTCCTTCTTCTGGTTTTTTGAGTGCAACTGGCTGTTTTACTTCAGGAGGACTGATATTATATTGAAAATTTTTTCTTAATGGATGAATTCCTTCTGGCCAGTCGTCAGAAAGCACTAACCTTCTAGGATCAGGATGCCCTTCAAACTTAATTCCAAAAAGATCATTACATTCTCTTTCAGACCAGATTACTGCTGGCGTTATTTCAGAAACTGAAGAGATTGAAGGAGTTAATGGATCAATTTCAACTTTTACTATAATATTTAAATTATCCTGTAAAATGGAAAAAAAATAATTAAGCTCGATTTTATTTTTCTGACTTATGAAATCAATTGCAGTAAGATGGATAAATCTTGCTCCCTGTATTTCAAGCAGTTTTGCAACTTCTTTTATTTGAGATGGTTCTGTACGAATAACAATATTTTTTTCATCAATTGTTTCAATGTTACTGCTTATATAAATTAATGTTTCTTTAAAATTTTTCATGTTTAAATTTAAACTAAAAGATTAAAAAAGTTCAAATAATAATTATTAATATTAAAATAATATCTTTTTGTTATAATTAAAAAAACTTTTGAGGGGATAACCATGAAAATATTGATTGTTTATTACAGTACATTCGGTAATACCTATAAGATGGCAAAGTTAATTGCGGAAGGGGTTAAAGAATCAGGTGGAGAACCTATCATAAGAAGATGTCCTGAACTTATACCGGATCACATTATAAATTCGAGACCTGATATGCAAGCTGGTCGAGATATACAAAAAGACGTTCCTGTTATAACAATTGATGATTTTAAAAGTGCTGATGGATATGCTTTCGGTACTCCTACAAGATTTGGCAATGTATCTGCACAACTTAAAAATGTTATTGATCAGCTTGGACCACTATGGATACAGAAAATATTTGAAGGAAAACCTGCAGGAGTTTTTGTTTCAACAGGAACAATGCATGGTGGACAGGAAACCACTATTCTTACATTCATGACTGTACTACTACATCTCGGTTTTGTTATTGTTGGGGTTCCCTATTCTGTACCTGACCTTTATCTTACAAAAGGCGGTGGTTCTCCTTATGGTCCAGGGCATGTAGCAGAGGCTGAAAATAAAAGAGAAATTGATGACAATGAAGCAAATATATGTAAGGCTTTTGGTAGAAGGCTAACAGAGATTACAAAAAAATTAAAAAGTTGACAACTTAAATTTTTATTTGTATAGTATTTAATAAATAATCTAAATTAAGTAGGAGGTCAATATGGCTTATGAGGTTAAAGATTATTCAAAACTTATAGGCATGCAGGGTTTTAGCGATGCACTTCTTAAAAACCATTTTACACTGTATCAGGGCTATGTCACGAACACAAATAAAGTTTTAGAAACTCTTGAAATAATGCTCAAAGACGGTAAAACAGGAACTCCAGAGTATGCTGAACTTAAAAGAAGGCTTGGATGGGAGTGGAATGGGGCTAGACTTCATGAATACTACTTTGAAAATCTTGGCGGTAATGGTGTTTTTCCTAAAGGAAGTAAGCTTGAAACCCTTATCAATGAAAGCTTTGGTAGTTTTGAAAACTGGCTTAAGGATTTCAAGACAACAGGAACAATGCGTGGAATTGGTTGGGTTATACTTTATCAGGATATTATTTCTAAAAAGTTAATTAATTTCTGGATTAATGAACATGATACAGGACATCCTTCAGGTTGTAATCCACTTCTTGTTATGGACGTATTTGAACATGCCTTTATGATTGACTATGGACTTAAACGAGCTGATTATATCGAGGCATTTTTTAAAAATATTAACTGGTCAGAAGTAGAAAAAAGAACAAAATAGGAGATCCGGATATGGCTTATACAATTGAAGATTTAAAAAATAAACTTATTGAAATGTATCCTGAGATTAAAAATAATTCTATAACGGTTACGATTTATTTTAGTGCGGAGAAAAATGCTTATGTTATTAAATTTCAAAAGGAAAGCCAGGAACTAATTACCTATCTTGATAGACAGGATGCTGATGACTGCATGAACAATGTAAAGTGTGTTTATCTTGGAGTTCAGGTGGGTCAGTTTATTAGAAACTTTGAAGACAGATCAAAACTTGAAAAAGTAAAACTGCCAGAATCTATCACTGTGGTTAAGTATAAAGAAATAAGGATCAGTGTTGACAAAGACGGTTATCTTATTAACTTTGATGACTGGAATGAAGAAGTTGCTCAGGTACTTGCTGAAAGAGAAGGATTTGGGAAGCTAACAAATCAACAACTTGATATTTTGAAGTTTATAAGAGATTACTACAAAAATTACAACTTTTTTCCAGTTCTTAATGCAGTATGTAAAAATGTCAAGCAACCAAATGAGTGCATGGCTGAATATTTTATGGATCCTCTTGTTGCGTGGAAGCTTGCAGGACTTCCAAAACCAGATGAGACACTAATTAATATTGTTAAGTACGGGGTAACTCCAACATGATGGATTATACAATAAAAATTGGTGGAGAAGCCGGACAGGGAATCCAGACAATTGGGGAGACCCTATCCAGTATATTTGCAAAAGCAGGGTATCATGTTTTTACCCATCAGGACTACGAGTCAAGGATCAGGGGAGGGCATAATTTTTATCAAATAAGAATTTCAGATAAACCAGTTACTGCTTCAAGAAGTGTAGTAAATATTCTTGTTGCTCTTGATAAAGAAAGCATCACTCTTTATGAAAATGAGCTTTCTTCTGATGGACATGTTCTTTATGATTCAGATATGCTCAAGCAGACATCTGACAGGCCAAACTTTCTTAATGTGCCTTTGCTTGATCTCGCTCAGAGTAATGGAGGAAGCAAAATAATGGCAAACATTGTTGCTGTTGGAGCGGTTCTTGGAATGCTCGGAATGCAACCTGATATCATGTATAAAACAATACAGAAGGCTTTTACGAAAAAAGGAGACTCTGTTGTAGAGGCAAATATCAAGTCTGCTCGTGCTGGTTATGAATATGCAAAAGAAAAATGCCTTCGGTGTTCATTTATGATTTCTTCATATAACAAACCTAAAATGCTTATATCAGGCAATGAAGCAATAGGAGTTGGTGCTATTGCTTCGGGATTAAAATTTTACTCTGCTTATCCAATGACACCTTCAACTGGAATAATGAATTATGTGGCCGATAAGGCAAAAGACGCTGGAATTATTGTTGAACAGGCTGAAGATGAAATAGCAGCCATCAATATGGCTATTGGTGCGTCTTTCGCAGGGGTAAGAGCAATGACAGGAACTTCTGGAGGTGGTTTCGCACTTATGGTTGAAGGAATATCTCTTGCCGGAATGACTGAAACACCTCTTGTTATAGCACTTGCCCAGAGACCTGGACCTGCAACAGGACTTCCAACAAGAACAGAACAGGCAGACCTTCTATTTGCACTTTATGCAGGACATGGAGAGTTTCCAAGAGTAATATTTGCTCCTGGCACACCTGAACAGGCATTTTATCTTACCAATAAAGCGTTTGATCTGGCTGAGAAATATCAAATAACAGCAATAATTCTTACAGACCAGTATCTTGCAGACTCTCAGTGGAGTTTTGAAGAATTTGATTTAAAAAGATTGAAACTTGTTGATTACAGAATCAGAGAAGAACAAAGTGGTAAAATTGATGAATATAAAAGACATGCCTTTACTGAATCTGGGATATCACCATTTGCTGTTCCTGGTGAATCGAAACATCTTGTTGTTACAGATAGTGATGAACATGATGAGGAAGGTCATATTATTGAGGATGCTTTAACAAGGATTAAAATGGTTGAAAAAAGATTATTTAAAAAGATGCCTATTATACGAAAAGAGATTGAACCTCCATTTCTTTATGGAAACACCAATCCTAATATAATTCTGATTTGCTGGGGTTCTATGTTTGGGGTTGTAAAAGAAGTGATTGACGAACTTGCTGATCAATATAAGATAGCGATGCTTCATTTCAGTGAGATTTATCCATTACCTGAAGAAGGTAACTGGTTAAATTTATTGAGCACTGTAGAGTTGAAAATCAATATTGAACAGAATGCCACAAGTCAGTTTGCTAGTCTATTAAGGGCTGAGACAGGATTACAAATGGACAGATACATAAATCGATTTGATGGCAGACCTTTTACTATAGAAGAACTAAAGGAGAGAGTATATGCCAACGTTAGAGGACTATAAAGGCAGGATACCCGCCTGGTGTCCTGGCTGTGGTAATTTTTTAATTCTTAAAGCTTTCAATGAAGCAATGGTTGAACTTTCCATAGAACCTCATGAATTTCTTATTGTATCAGGAATTGGACAGGCAGGAAAGTTTCCTCATTATACAAGATGTAACACTTTTAATGGACTGCACGGTAGAACACTTCCAGTTGCAACAGGAATTAAGCTTGCCAACCATAAACTAAAAGTATTTGCAGTTGCTGGAGATGGAGACTGTTACGGTGAAGGAGGAAATCATTTAGTCCATGCAATAAGACGAAATCTTGACATAAAGCTTTTTGTTCATGACAATCAGATTTATGGACTTACAAAAGGGCAGGCATCTCCAACAACAATGAAGGGAATGGTAACTAAAACTCAGCCATTTGGAGTATTCTCGGAACAGTTTAATTCCATTGCATTGGCAGTTGCTTTAAATTGTAGCTTTGTAGCAAGAGGATTTGCAGGTGATATAGAACATCTTAAAACTCTAATTAAGGAAGCTGTAAATCATAAAGGATTTACTCTAATTGATATTCTTCAGCCATGTGTTAGTTTTAATAAAATAAATACTTTTGATTGGTATAAACAAAGAGTATATAAACTTGATGAAAACTATAATCCTACTGACAGAGAAGTTGCTTTTAAAAAATCTCTTGAATGGGGTGATAAAATTCCACTAGGAGTCATATACAAAACAGAACGTCCAATTTTTGAAGAGCAATTTCCTGTAATTAAAGATTGTTCACTTGTAAAACAGAAATTTAATCTGAACATTTCAGAAATTTTACAGGAATTTTCTTAAAAAGAGCGAACTTTAATAATAACTCCGAATTTTTAATTAAGAGAAGTCTTATTTATATTTATAAGAACAAGGGGGCATAAAGCCCCCTTTATTTTAATTTTATTTTAATATGGAGGATGTTTTGTAACTTTGTTAATTCTTCCATCAAAATGACATGTACCACATTCCATGTTTCCTTTTGTATTGTTAAGAGCATCTTTTTTCTCATGGCAGTTCATGCATGTTTTCGTTTGGGCTTTAAGAGGATAAGCTCCTTTGAAGGTGCCTTTGTATTCAGCTTCTAATAATTTAATAGCATAAAGCGCACAATCTGCTGTAATTCTTGCACATCTTTCGTCTCTTTCTTTTGATGCTGCTTTAAATTTAGTCTGTGCACACCATCTTGAAACTGAGATATGACATATAGGTGAGGTAGCTACTGTTGCTTTGATTTCAGCATTTAGTTTCGGTTTTTCTGGAATGTATTTAGGGAGTGCTTCCTGTTCATAGAAACGGAATAAATCCTGAATGAGCTTATATGCTCTGTCCTGTTTTTCCTTATCTATTCCACCTGTTAGAAGGAAAATAGCAGCAGATGCTCCAATCAAAGCTCCACATGTTGATCCAGTTTCTGCTATTCCACTTCTACCAAATACAAATAATTCTGTTGGAATTCCTGTAAATGGGAATCCAACTTCATCTTGAAGGCATCCAATAATGCCGTCAAATGCTCCATAGCAACATCTGCCTTTGTAAAAGCCTGAATAAGCTCTTTCAGCTACTTTTTTAGAATCAAGAGATTTGTAATTCCAGGGTAGAGGAGGGATATTGTTTGTTTGTGAAGCATTCAAATTACCAGCTATCCAGCTACTACCTGTTAAAAGTAAACTACCACCTAACATACCACCAAAAATTTTTAAAGCATCTCTTCTTTTCATAGATTGGCCTCCTGCAATAAATTTAGTTTAAAATATCTCTCAATGAGATATGAGTTTTATAAAATAAAGAGGGATAAGGACTCCATTGTTTATAGGCCTGTGAGCCTCCAAAGGAGTATGTCCCTCTGTCCCTCAACTTCCAATAAGTTGGTTGGGCTACAAAAGCCCCTGCTACAGGGGAGGATGCTGTGAGGGACAACTTTTCAATACCTTTTAAGGAGGTAGCAACATGCAAAACTATGTAGGTATTGATATTTCTAAGGATGACTTTCATTTCTGCGCCATTAACGAAAAAGCTGAAACCATTCACTCTGGACAGCTTCCTATGTCCTCTGATGGATTCTCTCAACTTCTCAGTATTCTGAACACTCTCTCTAATCCTGTTGTAGTAATGGAGTCCTCTGGGAGATATCATCTCCCTCTTTACTGCTTCCTTCTTAGTAACAGTATCCAGACTTTTATCCTCAATCCTAAAATAACTCACAGATTCTTTGAGTTCATCTCTGCAAACAACCCCTCTAAGTGTGACAAAAAAGATGCTAAAATTATCGCCCTCTTTGCCATCTCTAACCCTCAATTCCTTACATCCTCTCCTGATGAGTCTAATCTTAGAAGTCTTGCAAGACTTATCCAGAAACTTAAAAAAGAACTCGCTGAAGCCAAAACTCAGATTAAATACTCCCTCAGTGTCCTTTTCCCTGAGGCTGAAAAATCCTTTAATATTTACTCCCACACCTTCCTTCATATTCTCCTTAAATACCCATGTGCTAAGACTCTTAGTAAGGCTAAACCAAATGAGATAGCTAAAATAATCAATAACTCTATAGTAAGAGGCAGAAAAGTTTCCTTTGCTCCAGATGAACTCATCAGTACTGCAAAAACTTCTATTGGCATTGAAGATCCCTACTATGCACAATCTCTTGTCCTTTACATAGAAAAACTCTTCTTCCTGGAGCCAAGAATAGAAAAACTTGAACAGATGCTTATGTATGAAATACAAAAAACAGATAATGATCAGTTGAAACTGATTTCTTCCATAAAAGGCATCTCTGAGAAGCTTGCAGGACTGTTTCTGGCTGAAGTAAGAGACATAAAAATATTTCCAAATGCTAAGTCTATTATAAAGTATGCAGGCACAGATCCAGTTGTAAAACAATCTGGTAAGTACACTGCCAGGATGAGCATATGCAAACAGGGTAGCGCTTATTTGAGGAATATCCTCTTTCAGATGACTGTAGGTGTTGTGAAATGGAACCCTTACTTCAGGGAATACTTTCTTCGTAAAAAAAAGCAGTTTGGAAGTTTCAAGAAAGCTATCATAGCAGTCCTTAATAAACTCATAAGAGTTATCCATGCCCTCTGCAGAAAGGGTGTTTCGTTTAGTCCTGAATTTCATTCTTCTTGTCATAGTATAGAGGTGGCTCATGTTTAACACCTATTTTCTGATAGTTGACTCCTTTAAGAAAATAATCCTATAAAAAGAACAGCAATATCAGTGCCATATTCTAAAAATTGAGTTTATAAATAATTTTACTGTTTAATTGTAACCATATCTTAACATTTTTTTTAAATTGTGTTACCGAATTGTAACAACATTTTTTAAAATTAAAGATCTTTGAAAATTTTATAAATACTTGAAAAATCTTCATGCCCATAGTTTTTCGAAATAGCAAGAGCGTATAGTTCTTTGATAATACTGCCTGTAAACAGAGGTTTTTTTAGTGAGCGAGAGAGGTCTTGAAGATAGTGTAAATCTTTATGAATAAGTTCTGTTGAGAAATGTGCTGAAAAGTCTTTTGTAGTAAGTTTTTGTTTTTTTGTATTAAGAATCATTGAATTACCGGCACCTGCAAGAAGAATCTCAATTACATTGTCTTTATCAATACCTGATGACTCAGCAAGGGCTATTGCTTCAGCCAGAGTTGCCATAAATGAACCGAGAACAAGATTGTTTACAAGCTTCATCTTTGTTGAAAGCCCTTGAGTCCCTAAATAAAATATATTTTTACCTATTTTTTCAAGCTGAGGTTTAACCGTTTCAAAGACTTCTTTTTTGCCACTTACGACTATAGTTAGAAGTCCTTGCAATGCTGGAATTACACTACCTAAAACAGGACATTCAAGATAATATGCATTTTTATTTTCCATTATATTGTAAAACTCTAAAACTCTTTCAAAGTGATTTGTAGTTGTATCCACAACTATTTTACCAGTACATTCACCATATACCAGGCCATTTTTACCACTTATAACATCCATTACAGCATTGCTATCTAAAAGATTAAGAAAAACTACATCAACCTTTGATATCAGTTCAGCAGGACTGGAGGCTATTTTACATCCCAGATCTTTTGCTTTTTCAATTGTTCTATTCCAGACTGTAATGTCTGATCCTTCAGAAGTTAATCTTTTGACCATTGCTTTGCCAAGATTTCCAAGACCTATAAATCCTATTTTCATAATATGCCTCCTGATATTTTTCAATATAAGTTTTAAGCTATTTAAAAGCTACATCAAGAATCATCATAATTGTAAATCCTATAATAAGCCCTGCTGTTGCAAAATCTGAATGCCCATTCCTCTGAGATTCAGGAATCAACTCCTCAACAGTAACAAAAATCATTGCACCTGCAGCAAATCCTAAGGCGTATGGAAGCAAGGTTTGCATTAATTCAACAAGTAGGGCTCCAATTACTGCAAATACAGGCTCAACAAATCCTGAAAACTGTCCAAACATAAAGCTTTTATTTTTAGAAAATCCTTCACTTCTTAGAGGCATTGATATTGCAAAACCTTCTGGAATGTTTTGAATTCCTATTCCAAATGCAAGAATAACAGATGAAAGAAGGTTGACAGAACCTGGGTCAATTCCATGAGCGCCAAAAGAAACACCCACTGCAAGTCCTTCTGGAATATTGTGTAATGTAACGGCTAAAACAAGAAGAGTGCTTCTTCTAAAAGATGTTTTCAATCCTTCGGCCTCACTAATAGGAGACTGAAGATGAAGATGTGGTAGTATCATATCAATGATTCTCAAAAAAACAGCACCCATAACAAAACCTGAAGCAGGCGGAATCCATGAAGGAATACTTAATTTTTGACTCATCTCAATTGCTGGTTCAAGAAGAGACCAGAAACTTGCAGCAATCATAACGCCTGCTGCAAAACCAAGCACAGTATCAAGAAGTTTTCTGTTAACATGCTTTACAAATAAAACCATTGATGCTCCGACAGCGGTTAAAAACCATGTAAAAATCCCTGCAAACAAAGCCTGAACAGGCGACGAAAATAACATCAAATTCTCAATCATTTTAAATTATAACTCACCTCATGCAGAAGATAAAATTTTAATAATTTCATTCATATCTTCTGGCAATGGATCTTCGAATTGGAGAAGATCACCTTTTACAGGATGAATGAATTCAATACTCTGGGCATGAAGCATCTGTCTTGGAATAAATATTTTTTGTCTGCCAAGCTCTAAGTATGTTTTCTTTCCATAAGTTTTATCGCCTAAAATCGGATGTCCAATTGATGAGAAATGAACCCTTATCTGATGAGTTCTACCGGTGATTATTCTTGTTTTAACAAGAGTATAATTTTTAAAGCTTTTTAGTACTTCCCAGTTGGTTTGAGCTTCTTTTGCTTTTTTTGATTTTATTGACATTTTTTTTCTGTCATGAATAGCTCTTCCAATTGGTGTTACTATTTCCCCTGAACCGTTAAGCTCTCCATAAACTAATGCGATATATTCTTTTTTTACTTCTCTCTTTTTAAAAATCTCCATCAGTTTGTAATAGGCTTTATCGTTTAATGCAACTACCATAATTCCAGAAGTATCCTTATCTAGCCTGTGCACAACTCCTGGTCTCAAAGGACCCCCAACGCTTGCAAGTTTGCTAATATGATATGCTAATGCATTCATCAGACTACCATCTTTATGTCCAGGACAGGGATAAACGACCATTCCAGCAGGCTTTGACAGGACAACGAGGTAGTCATCTTTATAAATTATATTAATTGGTATATTCTGGGGAATCAATTTTTCCTGTTCAGAAACGGATTGATAGAGTACATCAATAACTTCAACTAAATCATTAAGTTTTAATTTATAACTCTTTGATTTTGATACGCCATTTACTTTAACAAACTCTTTTTCAATTAATTCTTGAGCTTTTGCTCTTGTAATTTTTAATTGTTCTGATAAACAAATATCCAGTCTTTTGCCTTTATCGTATTGATGAATTGTGATGGAGATACTCATAATTTTAATTTTTTTCGCAAAAATTTTCCTGTGTATGATTTTTGATTTAAGGCTATCTCTTCAGGAGTTCCTTTGGCAATAATATAACCTCCTTGCGTTCCACCTTCTGGACCGAGGTCAATTATGTAGTCTGCACATTTTATAATATCCAGATCGTGTTCAATCACAATTACAGTGTTGCCTAAATCGACAAGTTTTTGAAGTATTTTAAGCAACCTTTCTATATCAAACATATGCAATCCAGTTGTTGGTTCATCAAGAATGTAGAGGGTTTTACCTGTTGGTTTTTTGCTTAACTCCTTGGATAGTTTAACTCTCTGGGCTTCTCCACCAGAAAGGGTAGTTGCAGGCTGTCCCAATGTTATATATCCCAGTCCTATATCCTGCATAATTTGAAGTTTCTGCCTGAGTTTTGGAACAACTGAAAAAAATTCTAATGCCTCTGAAACTGTCATCTCAAGTATATCACTGATGTTTTTTCCTCTGTAGTTAATCTGAAGGGTTTCATCATTATATCGTTTTCCTTTGCAGTTATCACACAAAACATATACATCGGGAAGCAGATGCATTTTTATTTTTTTCATCCCATCTCCTTGACAGGATTCGCAACGACCACCTGAAAGATTAAAACTAAATCTTGATTTTGTGTATCCGCGAACTTTTGCATCTGGAAGCATTGAAAAGAGTTCTCTTATCTCAGTCATAATCTGAGTATAGGTTGCAGGAGTTGAGCGAGATGTTCTACCAATTGGGGATTGGTCGATGCAGACAACTTTATCTATCTGCTCAATGCCTTCAATTGATTTATGTTTTCCCGGAATTACAGATGCTGTATAGAGTTTTTTTGCAAGTGCCTTATACAGAATTTCAAATATTAATGTGCTTTTACCTGAACCAGCAACTCCTGTAACACATACGAACACTCCAAGAGGAATTTCGACATCAATATTTTTGAGATTATAAGCTGCTGCGCCAATAATTTTTATAAACTCTTTTGGCTTTCTTCTTTCTACAGGAATCTCAATCCCTTCCTCTGCTTTCAGGTATTTTGCTGTAATTGATTTTTTATCTTTTAAAAGTTGTTTTGATGAGGATGTTGTGATTAAATAGCCACCTTCTTTACCACCTCCTGGACCAAGTTCAACGATAAGGTCCGCATGTAGTATAGTATTTTCATCATGTTCAACAACAATTAATGTATTGTTTCTCTTGGATAGCTCTTTCATGCTTTCTATGAGTTTCAAGCAATCTCTTGGGTGAAGTCCTATACTTGGTTCATCAAGAACATAAAGAACGCCGCTTAAATGTGAACCAAGTTGTGTTGCCAGCCTTATTCTCTGGGCTTCTCCACCAGAAAGACTGAAGGAGGGTCTATTTAAGCTTAAGTAACCAACACCAATTCTCTGTAAAAATTCGAGTTTTATAAAGATTTCCTTGAGAATTCTTTCAGCAATCGAGGCTTCATAAGATGTAAATTTCAATTGAGAAAGAAATTCTTTTAATTCATCTAGAGAATTTTCTGATACTTCAACAATATTTTTACCACCTATTTTTACTGCCAGAGCTTCCTGCCTTAGTCTCTTGCCGTTGCATAGTTTACATGAAATTAAATTTAACATATCTATATCTTCTTCATTGTCTTCAATATTTTCATATCCAAGTCCTCTACATCTGGGACATGCACCATATTTGCTATTAAAAGAAAAAAGCCTTGGATCAATTACAGGTAAGCTTATACCGCATGTGGGACATGCAAGTAAACTACTAAAAATTATATCTTTATTATCATCAACGATGTTAATCACTACTGTATTTGTATATCTCATAGCAAGTTCCAATGCTCTTTTAATTTGATTTTTATATTTTTCTTTCACAACTATTCTGTCAACAACAAACTCTATTGTGTGTCTTGCGTGTTTTTTTAATGAAATATCCTGAGTTAATTCAACAATCTGTCCATCGATTCTTGCTCGTATAAATCCTTCAGCTTTTGCTCGTTCAATGATTTCTTTATGTTCACCTTTTTTTTCAATTACAACCGAAGCGAGAATTTGAATTCTGCTTCCTACAGGAAGATTCATTAAAGAAGCAGTCATTTTGTTAATATCCTGAGAAATTAATTCCCTACCACATTTTGGGCAATAAGATACTCCAATTTTTGCATACAGAAGTCTCAAATAATCATAAATTTCAGTGATTGTTCCTACGGTTGAACGAGGACTTTTGGAAATTGTTTTCTGGTCAACAGATATTGCAGGAGAAAGCCCATCAATAAAATCAATATCAGGTTTTTGAAACTGTTCAAATATAGTTCTTGATTCTATTGGAAGACTTTGAAGATATCTTCTGTGTGCTTCTGCAAATATCGTATCAATGGCAAGAGATGATTTGCCAGAACCTGAAGGTCCTGTAATAACAATTATTTTATTTCGTGGGAGAGTCAGATTAATATTTTTAAGATTATGCTGTCTGGCTCCTTTTATTATTATATTATCCTGTATTCTATTCATTTTTATATTCTTTTAACTCAGCAACCACATGCCCAACTGGAACTCTGGTTTCTATTTTCAATGGAATTTTTTTATCATCCTTGCTTAACCATATTAAAATGTCTCCTTTTCTCTTGAAAAGACCTTCTGTATCAAGTTTAGGCTTTATAAGTATCGCATCAATCTGTTTATTGTCAGATAGTTCTATTTTTTCCTCTTTAATTGGCTGAATCTGAACTGTTGTAAATTTATTGCTGTCAAAAATGTCTAATGAAACAGGTTCATTTAATTTTATTGGCAGGGTTCTGAGATAAAAAAAACCAGAAAGAACATCCATAAACATTTTATCTATATTTTTATGGTATGTTGTATTATTTTTAAGATTATTTATAAAAATAATTTCTTTATTATTATAATCAAAAATAGTTTCTTTATTGCCTTTGTACTTCCCTTCATTTTGAACTAAAGCAAAGTATTTAGGCTTACCATCTTCTATTTTACTTTCTGCACGGTCATTAACATAATAAAAATTTGAAATAAAACCTGCAGATTTAACCATGGATGTTATAGTAATCTCATTTTCATTACCTTTAACATAAACAATTGCTGAACCTACATAAATTCCCATCCAGTATATATCAAATTTCATAGTTTCATTGATAAATCTAGTAAATGGATTGTTTTTTGAAATAAGGATAGTAGGTTGAGTAGTTTGAACGTTGTTTGATGGTTCTACATTGGAAGGTGAGATGGCATCAGAAGGGTTTAATGAGTTTTTTTTTAATGAATTTTCTGAGTTTACGGAACCTTGTGGCTTTTCTTGTGGCTTTTGCTGTATATTATTTGGAACAGTTTCAGATAGTTTGTTAGGTTTTGCTTGGTGTACAACCTTTTTATTCTGAAAAATATACGTATCAATAATATCCCCTGAAGGTAAATTTAGCTGTATTTTACCAAGAGCCATCATTATGCTGATATGAATAATTATGGAAGTCAATATTGCCGCAATAATCCATCGTCGTTTCATAAAAATAGTATAACACTTAGTTGACCAGGAGATTAAAAGATATTTAGAATGAATAGATTAAAAAGGAGAATTTAATTTGAAAAAAAAGATTTTAATATCGATCGTAATTTTAATTCTGATACTTTTTTTCTTTTTTGGTAAAGTTGATATCTCTCCTGTCCTTTTAAAAACAGTGACCAATGAGCTTAAAGATATAACCGGAATGGAAGTAGTGATTGACAGAGTTTATTTAAGTTTTCTTCCCCTTTATGTTGAATTTGACAAGGTTCAACTATTAACTCCAGAAAAAGATAATCTGATATTGAAGAAAGTAAAACTTTATATCGGATTAACTAAAATCCTGAATAAGGAAATAGAAGTAAGGAGAGCAGTTATATATAATGGAAACTTTTCACTGAAATATTCAGTCCTGAATAACTGCATTGACAATATTTCAAATTATTTAAAAAAACCAGCAAAATTTCCACTGAAATTTACCTTTAATTCTTTTGAAATAAATAATATTTCTGGCTTAATTTATAATCCTGATGCAGAATTAAATTTGAAAAATTTATATGGTAGGGTGGTATTAAAAGCAGAGCCTGATATATCATTAATGTCTAATATTAAACTTTATTCATCAGATTATCCAAACCTCGAGACTAGTCTAAAGGCTCATTTTATTATTAAAGATAATGAACTGCTACTTGAAGAACTCAAATTGTTTGATATGGATTCTCTCATTCAATCCTCAGGAACTTTAAATTATCATAATTTTTTAGGAGAGTTTCTTATCTCAGGAAAAATATTTTTTAAATCTCTTATGAAAATTTTTGGCATTAATGCCAGTGGTTATGGAGAGCTTAATATTGATGGGAAAATAAAACTCCTAAAAGCTCAGTCCTTGCAGGATAGAATCAGGCTCGATCTTACATTTGATGGCTCATTTCTTCTTGAACAGTTAATGCAGATTTTAAAAGTTTCAGAAAAATTAAGTGGTTTTATTGAAATATCTAATGGAAAAGCTGAGGGAACACTTTCTAACCCGATAATTACTGCAAGTGTAAAACTAAAACAGGGAAATATCTTTGGAGTGAAAGTAGATAAAATAAATTCTGAAGCTATTTATCAAAATGGAATACTTGCGTTTAAAAATGGAAAAGCAAATCTTTATGGAGGACTTGCAGATGTTTACGTCTGGATAACTCTTCCTGTAGTTTCCAGACATTATGTTTTAATTGAGATGAATAATGTATCCAGTAATGGGATTTTTGAATTAATTCAATGGAACCCGGGAATTGCCCATGGAACAGTAAGTGGCTGGCTTTTATCCGAAGGAAAAGAGTTTTCACCAGAGGGTTCGTTTGTTTATGTAAGAACAGGAGAAACTCCTGATGATTTAAGAGGAAAAATTGAATGGATAAAAGGTAATTTTTATTCTGTTAACGGAATCTATAGCTTTAATGATCTTGAGATTACCTTATCTAAAACCAGAGCCTCTGCAAATGGCTATATAGATAACAATAAAAATTATCTTGATTTCAACTTTGTTGCAAACAGTAAAGATATAAATGAACTTTTGATGCCATATCAAAGGGGAATTTATGGTGACACTGATATTAAAGGCAAACTATCAGGAAATCTTGCAGATCCTGAAATATCTATTAATTTTCTATCGCAAAAAATAAATATAGTTGCGCATGAGATAGAAAAGTCAATTCCTGAACAATCAATTACATTCAATAATTTGACTGGCAATATTATCTATAAAAAAAATGCTCTTTTACTTAGTAATATTTCCGGAAATAATATTTCAATTAAAGGTAAAGTTTTATTTCCCCAAGCAAAAAATCTTTTTGAAATGAACAATCCAGTATATGATATTTTGTTTTCAGTAAATAGCATTCCGGTTAATAATTTATATATAAAAGCTATTAACAATAATATTAATACTTATTTAGATTTGGATGGTTCTATAAAAGATAAAGGCATCGTTACAGCAACAACTGTTTTTACTCCAATATTTATCGAGCAGAAAAAGATTCTTGATAAAATTGAAGCTATGATTGAATTGAAAAAAAATGCTGTTTTTATAAAAAAGTTAAGTATTTATAACTCCGGGAATATATTGTATGCATCAGGTTATGTTGATTTTGATGGTATAATAAACTTCACTGGTAAATCAAAAAATTTTGATATTACAGCTTTTACGGCAAGCTATACTAAAAAGTTAGGTATGCAGTATGTAGACAATATAGTTCTCAATAACCTTGATTTTGATATCAGTGGTTCTCTAAAAAGTCCTGAAATAAAAGCTAATACCAATATTATAATGAAAATAAAAAACGGGCGTGTAGTTGATGGAACAATTATTTTGAATTATAAAAATAATTACTTGATAGCAAAGTCTATTTTAATGAAAAATATTTTTTTCACAGTTGAAGGTTCAACTGTAAAAAATCAGTGGAGTATTAATGGAAGTTTCAATTCAGCGAGAATTGATATACTGGCTGGAGCTTTTTTAAATAATCTTCCTGAAGATCTCGTAGTACTGGTGGACGGCAAAATAAGCGGAGAAATAGTTAACAAAAATATAAATGCTCAACTTGATTTAAACAGGATATTTGCAAGACTTTATGGAATAGGACTTAATAATAAAAATTCAGTAAATGTTCGCATAAAAAACGGAAATATATATTTTAATCCTGTCACTCTTATTGGTCAGTCTACCGAGCTAACAATAAAAGGTAAAATAGTGGAGTATTTTGACATTCTTGTAGAGGGTGTTACAGATTTAAGACCCTTTAAAGCATTATTCAACGTTGATGATATAAGAGGAAGAGCAGCAATACAGTTGTATATTTATGAAAATAAAAACAATCCTGAGATAGCTGGAGGCGCTGATATTACAAATGCATCCATTACTTTTAGAAAAAATATTCCTTCTTTAAGTAATATAAATGCAACATTGTCATTTAATGAGGATAGAGTTGTCATTGAAAAAGCATATGGAACTTTTTCAGAAGGAACTGTACAGATGGATGGAACTGTGTATCTTGATAAATTCAGCATAAAGCAGTTTGCTTTATCAGGAAAATTAGCAACAGTAAGGTGGATTTTTGCACCACGATGCTGGGCATATATTAATGGACAGATTTATCTTACAGGATCGTATTCTCAGCCATTGTTATCAGGACAGATAAATATTCAAAAAGGGGTTTATACAGAAAGATTTGAATGGACAAAACTGGCTCTTCAATCAAATGCATCCAAAAATATAGTAGCAAAAGACAGCTGGCTTAGTAATCTAAAGTTTAACTTAAGAATTCAAACTGATAATTTTTTTGTTAATAACAATCTTGCTACAATCAATTTGAATAGTGATCTTCTTTTAAGAGGTACAATTGTTGAACCATCTTTAATTGGATGGATCAATGCAAAAGATGGATGGATTTATTTTAGAGATAGCAGGTTTGATCTTCTCCGACTTCTTATTCAGTTTACTGACCCTAATTCAATAAAACCATATCTTCTTATTACCGCAAGAACAACTGTATCTCAATATAATATAAACCTCAATCTTAATGGATATATTGACCAGTTTAATCTGATTTTAAGCTCTAATCCTCCTCTTTCGGAAAATGAACTGCTCAATCTCTTGATTTTAGGTCAAAATGACACTACTCCATCTGGCAAACAATCTGAAAGTATCCCTGGCGCTTCAGGAGCAACTTCATTTATTACAGGACAGACGCAACAAGTTATTGAGGAAAGAGTTAGACAAATAACAGGACTGGATGTGATGACTGTAGAACCAGGATTTTCAAAAGCAACAGGATCTATGACACCCAGAGTAACAGTGGGAAAAAAATTGATGGATGGAAGATTGAATGTTACATATTCAGCAGGAACTGCTGAGACTACTGAACAAATTATAAAAGTTGAATATCTTATGACAAAGGGTATCTCACTTGTTGGTACAAGAGACGAAATTGGAGGTATTTCAGGTGCGGTTAAGTTTCGTTTTGAGTTTCGTTAGTATATTATTCATTGCTGGGCTGGTTTACGCAAATGAATATATTAAAAAAATAGAAATAGAAGGTTTGAAATCTATTTCAGAACAAGAATTTCTTTATCTTCTTGGAGTGAAAGAGAACGAAAGCTTTAACAGAGATGAAATAACTCAGGGCATCAAAAGAGTTTTTTTGAAAGGTTTATTTGACGATATTGTTGTAGAACATAAAGAACAGATAATGAAAATTACGGTTAAAGAAAAGCCTTTCATAAATAAAGTAGAAATAAAAGGGAATAAATATTTTCCTGAAAAATTTTTTATAAAACTTCTTAGTTTCAAAAACGGTGACAGATTAAAGGAGGTTGAGATAAAAAGAAGTCAACATAATATAGAAGAAGCTCTTGGAAAAAGAGGTTTTATAAACTCTCACGTTAGAATAGACAGAATTTTTAATGAAAATTATGTCAATATAACAATTTTTATAGAAGAAGGAGAACCATTGATAATAAAAAATATAATATGGGAAGGAAATTTTGATGAATATGTTAAAGCTTTTTTATCTTTAAATATTGGAGATCCTTTCGACACAGTTTTAGTTGAAGATTTTATAACTACTGCCAAAAAATACTTCACAAGACAGGGATTAATTGATTCTGAAATTACATATTCTTTTAAAGAGGGAGAACTAATATTAAAACTTGTTGAAGGTAAAAAATTTAATATAGAATTTAAAGGGATTGAATCTTTAAGCACAATCGACTTGAAAAATATAGCAATAGCTCATTTCCAAGATAAGATAAATGAAAATATCATAAAAGATAGTGTAAATAGTTTAATCACTTTTTACAGATCAAATGGTTTTCTTGATGTAAAGATTATTCCTTTATTGGAAGAATCGGAAGATGAGTGGAAAATTATATATTTTATAAATGAAGGGACCAGAAAATTAATTGAAAAAATTGATATAGAAACAAGCATATCCACAAAAGAACTGAAAAATATTCTTTTTAACAAGGAAAACGAGCCATATAATCCTGAAGAATTAGAGAATGACAGACAGAGAATTGAAGAATATCTTAAAACAAAGGGATATTATTATGCTAAGGCTTTTCCTCCTAAAATAAAAGAAGAAAATGACAGAATACAAATTTTCTTTAAAGTTGAGGAAGGCAAACAAATTAAAATAAAACTTATAAACCTTGAAATTAAAAATGATTTACTAAAATCAGAAGCTCTGGATGTAATACAAAAATATAATGAGGTTCTATTTAATGATGCGATCTTTATAGAAATAAAAAGAAAACTCAGAGAAATATATATTAAATATGGGTATTCTGAAGTTAAAGTTGAGGGTAACTATGAAATAAAAAATGATGAGGCGAATATAAATTTTCGAATAGACCCTGGTAATAAGAAATATTTTGGTAAATCGATTATTCTTGGCAATGAAAAGACAAAAACCAGATTTATTTACCAGAGGCTTTTATCAAAAGAGCAGGAGCCTTATGATCCTTATATAATAGAAGAAGAAAGGCAGGCTCTTTATAAAACAGGTCTTTTTTCTCGCATTGATATTCAGCCTCAGGTGAAAGACGGTTCAGTAGATTTGATTTACAACATTGAAGAAGCACCTGCAGGAGCTTTTGAGTTTGGGTTTGGATACGGAGATTATGAAAAACTGAAAGGGGTCGTTGATTTTTCATATATTAATCTATTTGGTCTGAATAAACAGATATTTTCAAGAGCTGAAATAAGTAGTCTTGAAAAACGTATTTATGTTACATATATGGATCCATGGTTATGGAAAGATTTGACATTTAAATCATCCGTGCTTTTTGAAAAAGTGGAGGTTAAAAATATTGATACAGACGATACTATGTATAGAATTAGAAGATATGGAATATCCACAGGTTTTGAAAAAAAATTTTTTGAACATTTTAAAGCCGAACTTCTTTATGAGGCAACATATGCAAAAACATGGGACGTAATGCCTGAAGTTGTACTTTCTGATAAAGATATTGGAAAATTATTTATAAGTGGAATAAAGGCTTCATTAATTTATGATAGCAGAGACAATCCTTTTGATCCTAAGGAAGGTTGGCTTACTGGAGCAACATCAAAACTCAGTAATGAATTTTTTGGTTCGGAGCTTAATTTTCTGAAATCATCATTTTATGTAAACAAATATACAGAATTAATAAGAGGACTGGTTTTGGCAACATCTTTAAGAGGCGGATGGGCCTGGCTTTATGGAAGCACTGATTACTTGCCGATATATGAGAGATACTTTCTTGGAGGAAGAGATACTGTGAGAGGTTATGATCAGAATACACTTGGTCCAAGGAATAATGAACAACCAACAGGTGGAAATGCTTTTTTAATGGGAAACCTTGAATTAAGAACATCTCTTGGTAAAAATTTTTTCCTCGTTAATTTCCTTGATTTTGGTAATGTCTGGAAAAGGGCAAGTGATGTTGATGCTACAAATATTAAATACACTACAGGAGCTGGTTTAAGATATAAAACTCCTATTGGTCCATTAAGAATAGATTATGGATATAAATTAAACAGAAAGGCAGATGAATCACATGGTGAAATTCATTTCAGTATTGGTCACGCTTTTTAGTCTGTTTTTTTTTACAATTGCACAGGCAGAGGTTGTGGACAGAATAGTTGCTTATGTGGATAATTATGCAATCACGCTCAGGGATTTTGAAAATATGGTTACTAAAATGAAAAACAATATAAATCAGATTAAGAATGAAGATATTGTTAATATTATGATTAATAGAGCTATTCTTCTCAAAAAAGCTAAAGAGTTTTTTGTTGAAGGAAAAGAAGAAGAATTAATTAATAATTATATTGATTTACAAATAAAATCATATATTATAATTCCAGAAAATAAAATAATAGAATACTATGAGAAAAATAAAGAGCATTTTAAAGATGCTCCATATACAACTGTAAGAACTGAGATAGAACGATATTTGTTTGAAAAAGAGTTAAATGAAAAACTTAAAGCACATATTGAAGAGTTAAAAGAAACTGTTGAAATTAAAATAATTTTTATTCCTTGAACTCATAAATGAGAGCTACTTCTTCACATTCTGGAAATTTTGGACATTTTATGCAGTCACTCCAGATTTTTTGAGGCAGTTTGGATTTATCATGCTCTTTAAACCCTGTTTTTTTAAAAAATTCTGGAATATATGTAAGAACAAAGATTTTTTTGATACCGAATTGTTTGGCTTCATTTAGGCAGTTTTTAACAAGAATGCTTCCAAGACCTTTTTTTTGCGATTCTTTTCTTACAACAAGAGATCTTATTTCAGCAAGATCTTCCCATAATATATGCAGCGCACATACTCCTTTTATTTCATTATTATCTTCCGCAATAAAAAAATCTCTGATATTTTCATAGAGTTCATTTAATGAACGAGGAAGCATTTCACCTTTTCTGGCAAATTCATTGATTAATTTATGAATTATTTTAATATCAGCTATCTTTGCTTTTCTAATTTCCAATAATGGAAAAACCTCTTAAGATAAGATTTTTATTGATTTCAATCATTTCTTTTCTTTTAGGCGGGATTATTTCTTCAATGGTTTTTAGAACTCTTTCAATATTTAATATTTTAGAAATTTTTATAAAAGATCCAAGGAGAATCATATTTGCAAGACGCGGATTCGCAATCAAAGATGCTTCTTTAGATGCGTCAACTGGATAAATGTTAATGTCATCAGGGGCCTTTGAATTTTTGATTATGGAAGAATCATAAATAATACAACCATTTGGTGATAATCTGTCCATAAATTTGTTGTATGATGCTTCATTCAAGACTATTAAATAATTCGCGTATTTTACTATTGGAGATCCTATGATATCATCAGATATAACAACCATACAGTTCGCTGTTCCTCCTCTCATTTCAGCTCCATAAGAAGGAAACCAAGTTACTTCCATGTTTTCTTTCATAGCAGCAAGAGCGATGACTTTACCGAGAAAAAGAATTCCCTGACCGCCAGAACCGGCTATTATTATACGTTGCTCCATTTGTCTTTTATCTCTCCCAATTTAAATTCGTTCATCATATTTTCTCTAAGCCATTTTAGAGCTTCCTCTGGACTCATTCCCCAATCAGTAGGACAGGGGCATAGCATCTCTACAAAACTGAATCCTTTATTATCAATTTGATACTGGAGTGCTTTTTTAATATATTTTTTTGTTATCACGATGTTTTTATAACTATCCAGTGATCCTCGTGCGATAAATGCAGTTCCTTCAAAGTGTGATAATAGTTCAGATACATGAATTGGATAGCCAGCTACTTTAGGGTTTCTTCCAAGTGGAGTTGTTGTTGTCCTTTGCCCCTTTAGAGTTGTTGGAGCCATTTGACCACCTGTCATTCCATAATTTGCATTATTTATAAAAAATATCGTGATGTTTTCTCCTCTATTGGCAGCATGAATGATTTCTGCAGTTCCTATGGCAGCAAGGTCTCCATCACCCTGATATGCAAAAATTACTTTATCAGGATAGACTCTTTTCATTCCTGTTGCTGCAGCAGGTGGTCTGCCATGTGGTATTTCAAGCATATCAATATCGAAATAATTATAAGCAAAAACAGCGCATCCTACAGGCGCGATTCCAATTGTTATTTCTCTTATTTGAAGTTCATCAATAACTTCTCCAATAAGCCTGTGAGCAATGCTGTGCCCACAGCCAGGACAGTATTTGAATGCGACATTCTTTAATGATTGTGGCTTTGAAAATATCTTTTTCATAATTGGATATTATAGCAAAAATTCTTGTAATTTTTCATTATTCCTTCAAGCATGCCATTTTCACTAATAAATAATTTATCTATGTTTAAGTAGCAAACAATTACATTTAAAATGAGCAATCCTGCACATATAATATCAACTCTTTCATCAGGAACTCCTCCAATCTTGGTTCGTTCTTCTAAAGAGAGAGACAATAATTTTTCAAGTAATTGTTGAAGTTTGCTGGTATAAATTACACTCATATGAGTTTGTTCAGGGCAGTATCTGGATAATCCAAGGTTGATCATTGCTAGGGTAGAAGCAGTTCCACCTGTTGCTATAAATTTATCAATTCTTGACTGAAAAGATATTGTTCTAATTATTTTTTCAATGTAGTTTTTAGCTTGAAATATAGCATTTCTAGGTGGAGGGTCTTCAACGAAAAACTTTTCTTTAATTTTCAATGCTCCAATAACAAGAGAGCCTGTTTTTAGTTCTTGATGCTTCCAGTATACATACTCTGTGCTTCCTCCTCCAATATCTACTATGAAACATGTTTCTTTCCTGAATTCTTCATCCATCAGTCCAGATATTGTATAGTATGCTTCTTCTTCACCGGAGATTATATTAATTTTAATTCCTGTAGATGTTTTTACAAGTTCACAGAAATATTTGCTGTTTTTAGCTTCTCTTAAAGCACTTGTCCCAACAGCTATGATATAAGAAACATTAAATTTTTCAGATAGTTTTTTAAATTTTTTCAAAGAGTCGATCGATGTTTTTATTGATTCAATATTAATAAAGCTATTTTTAGTCAGATTTTCGCCGAGTCTGGTAATAACTCTATCAGAATAAAGTTTATTAATTTTATTGTTTAGTATATTACCTATAAGAAGTCTTAAGGTATTACTTCCAATATCTATAACAGCAATATTTTCAGTAGGTTTCATAATAACTATTAACTATCTCAATGATTGCCTTATTAACAGTAACAGTTTTACTTTCTTTTGTTCTCCTTTTTTTAATTTCTACTTTATCTTCTTTAAGATTCTTTTCACCAATAATTACCTGAATTGGTATTCCAATAAGGTCTGCATCTTTAAACTTTACTCCGGGACGTTCATCTCTATCATCAATTAAAACTTCCATATGTCTGTCTGCAAAACTGTTATAAATTTCGTTAATTTTTTCATATAATTCTTCTGCAATATTAACTGTTTTTTTGTCAGCCATATTAAGAGGGATAATCTCAATATCAAATGGAGATATGCTTTTAGGCCATATTATGCCATCTTTATCATTATTTTGTTCAATTGCAGCAGCTGCAACTCTTGCAGGTCCAATGCCGTAACTTCCCATTATAATTGGTTTTTCTTTACCGTCTTTATCCAAGAAATAGGCTTTTAGAGGTTCTGAATACTTGGTTCCTAATTTAAATATATTTCCAATTTCTATAGCTTTTTCAATTCGTAAAGAACTTCCACATTTGGGACAACTATCCTTTTCTTTCACTTTTCTCATGTCTACCCATTGAGCATCAAAGTGAACTCCAGGAATAATTCCTTGAGTGTGATAGTCTTTTTTATTGCCTCCAGAAATATAAGCAACGTCTTTTTGGATAGATAAATCAGCAAGTTTTTTTATTTTATGATCTACAGGTCCTATAAATCCTGTTTCAACATTTAAAAATTGTTCTACTTCCTCTGCAGTGGCAAAATAAAAATCACCAATAATTCTTGCAAGTTTTTTTTCATTAAGTTCTTGATCTCCTCGCAACATTATTAATACAGGTCCGTATTTTTCCGAAATTACGAGGAGAGTTTTTATAAAATAGGACTCATCAATGCCTATAAACTTTGAAACATCTTTAACAGTTTTTTGGTCTGGAGTAAAAATATTTTTGTATTCTAAATTCGTAGGTAAAAGAGTAGGGGGATTAGCTTTTGCTACCTCAATATTTGCAGTATAACCACACTTGTCACATAAAACAATTTCATCCTCTCCTGCAGGAGTAGGTGCCATAAACTCATGAGACTCTAAGTCGCCCATAACACCAGGGTCTGATTCAACTTGATGATATTTTAATCCGCATCTATTAAAGATTCTATTATAAGCTTCTGCATGAAGTTTATAATTGTCTGTTAAACCATCCCACTCAGCATCAAAACTGTAACTATCTTTCATTATAAATTCTCTGGTTCTTAATACTCCTCCACGAGGCCTTGCTTCATCTCTCAATTTTGTTTGAATCTGATACCATATCTGGGGTAATTGCCTGTATGATTTAATTTCTTTAGAGGCAATCCATGTCATGATTTCTTCATGAGTCATTCCAAGACACATATCTCTCCCCATTCTGTCTTTCAGTCTGAACATCTCTTCCTTTATTGTGTACCATCTTCCAGTTTGCTGCCATATTTCAGCCGGATGAAGAATTGGCATTGATATCTCCTGTGCCCCAATTTTTTCCATCTCTTCTTTTAAAATTGTATTAATTTTATTTAATACGCGCCATCCAAGAGGAAGAAATATGAATAGACCTGCGGCAAGTTGTCTTACATATCCTGCTTTAAACATTAAAATATGCGATATAGCGTTAATCCCAGAAGGAGTTTCTCGCATTGTAGGGATAAAGAGCCTAGAGTATCTCATAAAAATCCTCCAATATTTTTACTAACTTAATATTAAATAAGTATATCATAAATTTCACTAAATACGGAGTAATCCAGACACCAAAGAATAGGCGGCAAAGCCTTTTAAAAAATACCCTTTATCTTGCATCTTATCTCCTTCTGATTTATTAAAAATTTAACATAATATACATTATCGGACTAAATTTTATAAACAAAAAATGTTAATAATCTGTTAATAGTGTTGTTGAAACAATACAAAAGTTAGTTGTTTTTATAGGGAGTTCATAATTTGAATATCTATTGAGCAGATTGAATTATAAATATTTATCGAAAGTTGTAATTTTAAAACTTCATTTGCAAAGGCAATGCTGTCCGTCCATTCCAATTACAAAAGCTTTAATAAGTGAGCCTTCAACTAATTCTTTGTTATCAATCAGGCATTTGATATAATTATCAGAAGTACCTGAGAATACATTTTTTTTTCTGTTTTCCACAATAACCTCTAACTCTGAATTTATAAATTTTTTTATATAATCTATTTTTTTATTTTTGCCAATCTCAATTAATATATTCGTCCTTTCCTTTTTAATATTTTCTGGAATTTGTTCTGGCAATTCTGAAGCTTTCGTAAAAGGTCTTCCTGAATATGTAAAGGCATGTAAATATGAAAATCCTATATTTTCAATCAATTGTAAAGTTTTTCTAAAATCTTTTTCAGTTTCAGATGGAAAACCTGCTATGATATCTACGCCAATTGATATTTCCGGATAATGTGTTAGAATTTTTTCTATTCTTTCAATGAATTCCCTTATTGTATAAGGCCGATTCATTAAATTCAATATTCTATCACTTCCATGTTGAAGTGGAATATGAAGATGTCCACAAATGCGTTTATCAGAAATGATTTCAAGAAATTCATCATTAATATGATTAACTTCTATAGAACTCAATCTCATTCTAAAACCTGATGTTTCTTTAAGTATTGTTTTAATAAGGCTGTTCAGGCTAACTCTTTCTTCAAGCCCTATTCCATAAAGCCCCAGGTTAACTCCGCTTAAAACTATTTCCTTAATGCCCATTTTTTCATAATCTTTAATTTGATGTAGGATTTCTTTCACAGGATAACTTTTTGGCTTACCTCTTAAATATGGAACAATACAATAGCTACAGAATTGATTACAACCTTCTTGAATTTTGACAATAGCCCTGTGTCTTGATATATTTGAAGTATCAGTTTTATTTATTGGCTGAAAGTAGTTGATTAAACAATCTTTTTTATAATTTGATATGATTTTTAAATTTTCAGTCTGTTGTGGCTTGTACAGTTCTACGTAGCATCCTGTAACAAGAGTTTTTTTATTGAGTTTTCTGGCTTTATTTATGATTTGTTTTGATTGAATCTCTGCTTTTTGGGTCACAGCACATGTATTTATAACCCAGAAGTCTGCTTCTGCCGAGTTATCTGTAATTATGTAGCCTTGAAATCTTAAAAGACTTTCCCATCTTAGAGCTTCTGCTTGATTAACCTTGCATCCATAAGTTATAAAACAGACTTTCATTAAAGAACATTCCCTTCTAAAGTATGTCTGTTGGCTTTTGTAATTTTTACTTTGAAAACTTTTCCACGTTGAAGCTCTGATGATATTTTTACAATTTTATTTGTTTTTGTTCTTCCGATAATCAACCCATCTTCATCTTTACCTTCAATAAGAACTTCCTGAATTGTCCCTTCTAATGACTTATTTTTTCTTTCCGTTATCTCGTCTTGAATATTTAGAATAGTTGAGAGTCTTTTGGTTTTAATATCGTTTGAAATATGTCCATCAAGGTTTGCTGCAGTTGTTCCGGGTCTCATTGAAAACTTAAAAGCGAATATACCATCAAATTGAATTTCTATTAATGCGTTGAGAGTCTTTTCAAAATCTTTATCTGTTTCTTGAGGAAACCCAACAATAATATCTGAAGTAATTGAAATATCAGGAATACTTTCACGAAGAAGATTAACCTTTTCAAAATATTCTTCGTAGGTATATTTTCTATTCATGAGCTTTAAAATTTTATTTGAACCTGCCTGAAGTGGCAGATGAATATGCTCACACACTTTGTTACAATCTTTCATTGTCTTAATAAGTCGTTGTGATAAATCTTTCGGATGAGAAGTAACAAAACGAATTCTTTCGATTCCTTCAATCTTATTTACTTCTTCAAGCAATGCTGGGAAATCAACTTCTTTATCTTTATAAGAATTGACATTTTGACCAAGCAGTGTAATTTCTTTATAACCCTGTTCCACAAGAGCTTTCACTTCTTCAATGATGCGTTCCATTGGCCTACTTCTTTCCCTACCCCGTGTATATGGGACAATACAATAAGCGCAGTAGTTATTGCATCCATAAATAATATTCACCCATGCTTTTACCAGAGTTTTTCTTACAGCTGGCAATTCAATATTAGCCATATCAGTATTTTCATGAGTAAAAACTTTTTGTGGAAGTTCATTTTCAGCAATATTTGCAAGTATATGCAGATTATCAGGACCTATAATATAATTAATGTATGGTGCTTTATTTAAGAGATGTTCACTTTGAAGCTGAGCTATGCATCCAGAAATAATAATTTTTAACTCTGGATTTTTCTTTTTTAAATATTTTACTCGTCCAAGACTGCTCATAAATTTTTGTTCTGCTTTTTCTCGTATCGCACAGGTGTTAAAAATAATAATATCAGCATGTTTTGGTTCATCAACTTCAATAAATCCTTTTGACTCCAGAATTCCGAGCATTCTTTCACTATCATGCTCATTCATCTGACATCCAAATGTTTTAATATATACTGCCCTACCCTGCATTTTTTTATTATAACAGGCAATAATATACTCTTTTCAAAATTAAATAATTTGAACATGGTTTAAAATTTCAAGCATAATATAAAAGAGGATCAATGGATTATAATTTTTTACAACCAATATTGATTATTTTCGGTGTTTCAGGACTAATCATATATCTTCTTGGAAAGATTAAGATACCTTCTGTTGTTGGATTTTTAATTGCGGGAGCAATTATAGGTCCTTATGGGATGGCTTTTATTAAAGAACCTCAGGATGTGGAAGTAATTGCTGAAATTGGAGTGATGTTACTAATGTTTACAATTGGTATTGAGTTTTCTATACCACGATTAATGTCACTAAAAAAGGAAGTTTTTTTATTTGGCAGTCTTCAAGTCATAACTACAATAATTGTTATAACTCTAATAAGTCTACTTGCTTTTAATATATCTTTAAACATATCCATATTTTATGGATTTATAGTCGCTTTAAGTAGCACTGCCATTGTTATGAAACTTTTATTTGACAGAGGAGAACTAAATTCTCCACATGGAAAAGTATGTCTCGGAATCTTACTTTTTCAGGATCTCTGTGTTGTTCCTTTGATGCTTTTCACTCAGATGCTTTCAGGTCAAAATGGAAATTATTATAATTTTTTTATAGTAATCTTTAAAGCTCTTCTGATACTCTCGGTTGTTTTTATATTTTCAAGAGCAGCTGTGCCATATATTCTTCATGAAATTGTAAAGACCAGAAGTAGAGAGCTTTTTATAATAATTATAATTTTTATATGTCTTGGAACAGCATTTTTTACATACAAATTAGGACTTTCTCTTGCACTTGGTGCATTTTTAGCTGGAATTGTTATCTCTGAATCTGAGTATTCAGCACAGGCTGTATCAGATATCTTGCCATTTAAAGAAACTTTTTCTGGAATATTTTTTATTTCTGTTGGAATGTTACTAAATATTAATTATATAAAACAACATATTGTTGAAGAAACTATAATTGTTGGAAATATTTTTATTCTGAAATCTTTAATTATTGTTTTGATTGTTTATGTTTTTATACATTCTATTAAATTATCACTTAAATCAGCTTTAGCACTTTCTCAGATTGGAGAGTTTTCTTTTATACTTGCCTTTACTGGAAAATCTATAGGACTTTTAGATGAAACAGCCTATCAAAGCTTTATCTCTGCATCTGTAATAACAATGTTTGTTACTCCTTTGATAATTAGATACTCTCCTTATGTTGTTGATTATCTAATGCAAAAAAATTTTTTTAAGAATCTTGAAAAAATAAAAAGAATAAAGGAAACTGATATTATTGTTAAAAAATCAAATCATGTGATAATTATTGGATTTGGTTTAAATGGAAGAAATCTTGCAAGAATTCTTAAAGAAATAAACATTCCATATGTTATTTTAGAGCTTAATCCAGATACGGTCAGAAAAATGAAAAAAAAGGGTGAACCAATATATTATGGAGATGGAACAAGCCCTGAAATACTTCATAAATTGGGAATACACAGAGCAAAAATGTTAGTAATTGCCATATCAGATCCATTAGCAACAAGAAAAATTGTACAGATTGCAAAAACAGAAAATCCAAAAATCCATATAATAGTTAGAACACGTTTTGTAACAGAAATTGATGAACTTAGAAAACTTGGAGCTAATGAAGTGATTCCTGAAGAGTTTGAAACATCTCTGGAGATTTTTTCAAGAGTTCTTCACCACTTTGGAATACCCAGAAATAAAATTGTTCAAATGCTTGAACAGATAAGAGTAGAAGGATATGAAATTTTAAGGATACCTGAAATATCTGAAACACGAACAGGTCTTGAATGTGTTATTTTCGAAGGGTTAGAGATGGATAGCTTTGAGATAGAAAAAAATTCCTGGCTAATAGGTAAATCTATAAAATCAATTGATATAAGATCAAAAGCAGGAGTTACTGTAATTGCCGTTCAAAGAGGTGAAAAAACATTTTTGAACCCTCCTTCAGATTTCAGTTTAAAGGAAGGAGATATAATTGTATATGTAGGCAATAAGAAGCAATTAATTAATGCATTAAATTTCTTTCAAGGCAATTAGAAAGTTTATCTTATAAAATTAGTAAATATTTTTTGTTCTTTTACAGGTTTCTTTGTTTTATCTTTTCCATTTTTAACAAGTTTTAATAACCATGCTATATTTTGTCCGAGCACTCTCATAATTTGAACTCCTTCTTCATCTTTTAAAACTTCTCCTGGATTCATGCCATGAATAGCATTCCAGTAATTTGAAGAAGGGATAAGCATTTCAGCATAAGTTAAATATTGAAGAAGTTGATTAAAAGCAGTTACTCCTCCTGAACGCCTTACAGCTACTAAGGCAGAGCCTACTTTATGTCTGAATAGATTTCCATTGACAGATGATACCAAAAAGGCTCTGTCAAGAAAACATTTTAAAGTTCCAGAAATACCTGAAAAATGAACAGGAGAGCCCAGTATAATCCCATCTGATTTTTTTATTTTCTGTATCCATACGTTTACATAATCGTCAATAACACATTTTTCATCTTTATTTTGATCGCATTTATAACATGCAAGACATCCTCTTATTGGTTTATTTCCAACATGAATAATTTCGACATTTATACCTTCTTGGCTCAATTGTTCTGCTACTATTTTAATAGCATGATAAGTATTACCATGTTTTCTTGGACTTCCGTTAAAAGCAATTACCTTCATAATTTTTCCTCCCTACAATTAAAAAACGGAGAGGCAGGGATTCGAACCCTGGGTGGAGCTTTTAGACCCCACACGCGATTTCCAGTCGCGCCCGTTCGGCCGCTCCGGCACCTCTCCAGATTTTTTATTGTAGCATTTAGAATCTTACATTTTCAAAAAAATCTACTAAATTATTCCCTGCAGTTTAAGTGCACACCAGCTGAATTTATTTAACTATAACACTATTAAATTTAGAATGTATTTATAAAAAATAATTTCTTATTTTATTTACTAAGAATAGATGTATTTCAGGATTTCCAGCAATTATATGTCCTGTTTTAAGATAAGTTTCAGCACCTTCAAAGTCTGAAACGGTTCCTCCTGCTTCTTTTATTAAAATACTTCCTGCTGCAATATCCCAGGGGCTTAATGCAAACTCAAAAAATCCATCTACCCTGCCACTTGCAACATAGGCAAGGTCTATTGCTGCAGCACCAGGCCTGCGAAGATCACTAACTGAGTAAAGAAGTTCACGAAATATCTTCATATATTGGTCAATGTATTGTTTATTTCTGAAAGGGAAGCCAGTAGAAATAAGGCTTAAAGAAGCATTTTTTATAGAAGAAACTTTTATCCTATTTTCATTTAAAAATGCACCTGAACCTTGTTCAGCATAAAAAAGTTCATCTCTTGTAGGATCATAAACTACTCCAATAACAATGTTTCCTTTGTGCATTAATGCAATTGAAACTGCTACAACAGGAAATCCATGAATAAAATTTGTTGTTCCATCAAGAGGGTCTATTATCCAGAGATATTCTGTTTTTTGATAACTATTTGACGATTCTTCTGCCATTATTTGGTGTGAGGGAAAAAACTTTTTTATATGCTCAATAATTGTTTTTTCAGAAGTAACGTCTACATCTGTTACATAGTCTGATACACTTTTTTGAGTAATTTCATCTGTTGAAATTGTACCAATTCTGTCTTGAATAATTGTTCCAGCCAGCTTGGCTGCCTGTATTCCAATAGAAAGATAATCTTTCATTTAATAAACTCAATGGCTTCTTTAGATGAAACTCTTGGAGGAGGAGAAGGTATATAGGAAGGATAACCAATAGGTAAAAGCACAACAGGCCTGAAATTTTCTGATAATTTTAACATTTTTACCACCTCTTCTTCTCTGAAAGCACCAATCCAGACTGTACCAAGTCCATTTTCATGGGCTACAAGCATAGCATTTGTAATACTGCATGCAATATCTTGAATTGCATAGAGATTTACTCCTCTTTCTTTATATCTTGGATATATTTTTTGTTTATCAATACATCCGACTACAACTAAAGGAGCATCTGCAATAAACATCTGATTTAATGCTGCTTGAGCAATTTTTACTTTTATCTCTTTATTTGTTACAAAATAAAATTTTCTTGCCTGAAGATTTCCAGCAGATGGTGCCCAAATGATGGCTTCTATAATTTTTTTAATTATTTCTTCTGGAATATCTTTATTGAGAAAAGACCTCACGCTTCTTCTTTCTTTTGCTGCTTTTAAGACCTCATCCATGTTTATATTGTAACAACTTTTCCTTAAGTCTGCAAAAACTACAAACTAATCCAGTAGTTGGATAACCACAAATTTGGCATTTTTGAGGAGGCACATCTTTATCAGTTTCGGAATAAAATGTTCCTACTCTATTTAAAAAACCTTTATAAAATCCAATGATTGAGCCAGGAAAATTTTCATTAAATTGTTTTACTGCATTTTTAAATACTTCATAAACTTCAGATTTGTGAAGACATGATTCATCAATATAATGTATATTTGATATTTTACAGAAATATCTGGTTTCTTCCTCTGTAATTAAACAAAGCGGTTTGACTTTTCTACTTAACCCTTCCCGTTCATATAAAACAGGATAGGTTTTTGAAAGGAGTTCATCATTCCAGAACAGCATATTTTTCAAAATGAATGAAACTTCATCATTCAATGTATGTCCTGTTACAATGATTCTATTGTTTGATTCTCTATTCAATAAATATCTTCTCAACATGCCACATACACTGCAAACTGGTCTTCTTGACACTTTTGATAATTCTTCAAGTGAAGCATTAAGTTCTGCATATAGTTCTATTATTTTTAAAGGGATATTTTCTTTTTTGCAGAATACTTGAACAATTTCCTGTGATTTTTTTGAAATATCTTTTATACCAGTATTAATGTGCAATGCTGTAATAGTATACCCCATATCTTTTAAGGCTTTTGTTATACTCATGCTATCCTTTCCGCCTGAAATAGCAATTAGGATATCATTATTTTTGTCAAACATTTTAAATTTTTCTATGATTTCCTGAACTCTTTTTTTGAAAAAATTTTGAAAACAGTCCAAGCAAACTTTCAAATTGTAGTGTTTAAGAATTACTCCTTCGTTTAGAGCACCGCAGATTTTACACCTTATTTTTGTTGTTTGCATGAAGCTTCTTTAGCAAGACTATCAGCTATGAAGTTATTTTCTCTATAGACATGAAATATTTGATATTTTTTAAATTTATTTAGAAGTTCTTTAACTCTTTCGTATAAGGGTATCAATTTTGTGTTTTTTACTTTGTAAATTCCATTAATCTGACGGACAAGAAGCTCGCTATCAGAGATTATTTCTATTTCCTCAGCTCTCTCTTTTAATGCTTCTTCTAATCCTCTAATTAATGCTGTATATTCTGCTACATTATTTGTTGTTTTACCGATATACTCTGAAATCTCTATTTTTTTATTATCTAAAATAATTAAACAGCCAATTCCTGCATCTCCAGGATTACCGCGTGATGCACCATCGCAGTAAATCTTCGCCTTCATTCAGCTTGAACCTTTGTTTCCTCTAATTTATCTTCATTTCTGTAATAAAGAAATCGCCCGCACTGAGGACAGTGATAAATAGATTGGTTTATCTTAATTTCTACATAAAGTTGAGGAGGGATATGAAGAAAACACCCCTGGCACACAGAATTTTTTACTTCACTAACAGCCAGACCTTTATGCTTTTTCATAAGCTCTCTATATTCGTCATATAGCTCTATCGGAATTTTTGAGATAAGCTGTTTTCTACTGTCTTTAAAGACTTCAATTTGTTGATTAAGAATATTTATCTGTTCTTCTAACTCCTTTTTTTTGATGTTAATTTCCCTTTTTCTTGACTCTATACCTAATTTAACTTCATTAAGAGTATTTTTAGTTTCGTCAATGTTATATAAAATAATCAAGAGGTTATCTTCCTGTTTTTTAAGTTCTCTTTCAATCTCTTCAATTTCTTTTAACAATGCCTGATACTCTTTGTTTGTTTTAATTTGGGAGGTTCTTTCTTTGAGTTTTTTAATTTTTTCATTTAGATCTTCAATTTGTCTTTCTTTATCTCTTTTTTGTTTTTCTAAATCAGTAAGTTTTTTCTGTTCATTATTAAATTGTTTATCTATTTCTACTATAGTTTGATTAAGTTTATGAATTTCTGCAGGAATTAGTTCAAGTTTGTTTTTTAATGAGATTATTTGAGAATCTATGTCCTGAATCTTAATAAGATTGCTGAGCTCTTCTATCACCTTTAAACTATCTCCCTTTGAAAACATGGGCCCACCAGGATTCGAACCTGGGACCAACCGGTTATGAGCCGGTAGCTCTGGCCAGCTGAGCTATGGGCCCTTGTATAAAAATATTACAAATTACTATAACCTTAGGAAGGTAGATTAGTCAAGATTCTCTGATAAATTCTCTAAGCCATTTAAATCTGGATAGCTGTTTTAATTTTCTCATTGCCCTTAGTTCAATCTGTCTGACTCGTTCTCGTGATACAGAATAGGTTTTACCTACTTCTTCAAGACTTCTCGGGCTTTCTTCATTTAGTCCATATCGTTTCATTAATATTTCTTTTTCCTTATGACTAAGAATTTTAAAAAGGTTTTTAATTAAAAACTTCAAATCATTGTGTAGTGCTTCTTTATATGGATTAGGAGAGTTTATGTCTTCTATAAACTCTCTCAATAGAGAGTCATCGTCTCTCACTGATATGTCGATGGATACAGGTTCTTTACTGATTGCAAGAAAATCTGCAATTTTATCACGGGATATATTTAAAGTCGATGAAATTTGTTCAAGATCAGGTTCTTTTTCTGAATTTTCATATAACTCGCGATATATTTTATTGATTTTAGTTATATTATCTATAACATGAACAGGTATTCTAATTGTTTTAGACTGCTCTGAAATAGCTCTATTAATTGACTGTTTTATCCACCAGGTAGCATAAGTACTGAATTTAAAGTCTTTTTTATATTCAAACTTATCAACTGCTTTCATAAGTCCTATGTTTCCTTCCTGAACTAAATCTTCCAGAGTTAATCCTCTTCCAGTGTATTTTTTAGCAATACTTATAACAAGCTTAAGATTTGATTCTATCATTTTATTTTTAGCTTCTGTGAATTCATTAAATATCTGTTTAATGGTTTTGAAATGTTTAAGAAATTCTTCATTTGACATTCCAGTAGTTATCTGCAAATCAGAGCCCTTTTTGATTTCCCTTTTAAAATGATCAAGCTCTTCTATAAACATATTTGTCAATTCATCTCTCAATGGAATATCAAAAATTGTTTTTAAAATATCCTTGCGAGTTTTTTTTCTTCGCATAATTTTTTTTACATTTTCTGAAACTTTAATAAATATTTCTTTAATTTGTTCAATGTCTAATTCTTCATCATCAGATAATATTTCTTTAGCTTTTTCAGGATTACTTGAAAAAATATTACTTAGCTCATAAATTTTTCTCTGAATAAAAGGAATATAAAGAAGTTCTTTTATTAATTCAGTTTTTTTATTACTAATAGTCTTGGCAAGAGTTGTTTCTTCCTGTTTTGATAATACAGGAAATGAACTTATGCATTTAAAGTAAAGCTTTAAGGAATCATAATTTTGTGATGATTTATCAATAAGTATGTCATCTTCTGAAAACTTCTCTACACAATCTTCATCCATTGTAGTTTCTCATAATAGTCTTTTTCATTTTAATAAGTTCGCTGAGAATTTTTTCATCACCTATTTTGGCAGTTTTTTTTATTTTTTTATCAATTGATTTTAGTGCAAGATTTTTAATGCAATCATTCATATTTTGTATTATCAAATCTTCATCAATCTGAGAATTAATGATCAATTTTGATATAAAGGCTTTTTCAGCTTCATTAAGAATATTTAACAATTTATTTGTTGAAAATTGACCATGATTGTGTAGTGTCTCTATTTTAAGAAAAATGTTCTTTATCAATTCATTCTCAAAATCTTCAATATTAATCTTCTGAAATATGTAATTGATTTTTTCTGGATATGATATAGCTATACGAAGAAGAATCTCCTCTTCTTTAGGAACTGACGGAATTTTGATATCATTATTATAATTCTTGTGGCTTTTTGAGCTTTTACTGTAAACAATCCTTTTAAGTTGATCTCTAAGTGCACTCTCATTTACACCGGTTTTTTCAGAAAGTTCTCTTATAAGTTCATCACAGTATATTGGATCTTCGATATAGCTTAAAATGATAAGAAACTTATGAATTCCCTCATTTAAATTTTTTTCTAGATAAATTTTCATAATTAAATCCACAGGAGACAAGGCTTTTGAAATAAGATTTTTAAATGCTTTTTCTCCGTATTTTTGTAAAAAACTTGCAGGGTCTTCTTTATCAGGCAATAACACTATTTTTGCAATAAATCCTCCATAAAATAGTGGCAATAACGACTTTTGCGCAGCTAAAACTCCTGCTTCATCTCCGTCAAATATTAATAATATCCTGTTAGTAAATTTTTTCAAATTATTAAAAATTCTTTTTGCTTTTTCTAATTGTTCCTGAGTGAGAGCGGTTCCTAAAGGTGCAACTGCATTTTTAAAACCATACTGATGACAGAGAATAACATCCATATAACCTTCCATTATCATTACATATCCTTTTTCACGAATATACTGTTTTGAGTGCCACAATCCAAAAAGATTTTCTCCTTTTTTAAATATCGGAGTATCTTGAGAATTAATATATTTTGGAAGTTGGGATGTTGAATCTAATAGCCTTCCACCAAATCCTACAACTCTACCTGTTAAATCCAGAATTGGAATAATAATTCTATTTCTGAAAAAGTCATTATTGTTATTGATCAGACCAGATGAATTAATTAAATTATCATCAAAGCCTTTTCCCTTTAAAAAGGTATATAGAAGATTTTTTTCTCCAGAAGCATATCCGATTTTAAATATTTCTATGCTCTTTTCATTAATTCCTCTACTTTTCAGATAGTTTTTTGCTTTTTCAGACGACTTTAACTGTTCAATATAATAATTACTTGCCGTTTCATAAAGTTCATAAAGTTTTTCTTTAGAAATTTGAGACATGCTTTTGTTTACAGGTTTAAATTCCAGCCCAACTCTTTTAGCAAGCATTGAAACAGCTTCAATGAAACTGATTTTTTCATATTCCATAAGAAAAGTAAAAATATCACCGCCTTTTCCACAGCCAAAGCAGTGAAAAATTTGTTTAGAAGGGCTTACAACAAATGAAGGAGTTTTCTCTGCATGAAATGGACATAGAGATTTATAATTTTGACCTGTTTTCTGCAAATCAATATATTCAGTGATTAAATCAACAATGTCTATCCTATTTTTTATTTCTTCTAAAAGTTGTTGATAATGCATTCCAAAAGGCTTAATGCCTTTTAATACGTTTAAATCCTGAGCATTCTAAAAATGTTATATTTTCTCCTTCAGTAACTCTGTCAAGAAGTAAATTTAATCCAACAGTATCACTGGCTATATGTCCTGCAATGATAACATTTATATGATTCTTTTCTGCTTCTTTTCGATGTTCTTCGCTTAAATGCATTGCTACTATTGTATTTATACCACTTAAAGCAACGCTCTGAAATATATCTTTTGAGCCTTCTGTTCCACCTGTCATATCAACAAATATTTTTCCTGCTTTTCTGTCTTTATTACCAATTAAAATTTTTGGTCCAGCGCTATTCTTTTCAGCTTCTCTGTATTCTGGAATCTCAAGAAGAAGTTCTATTACATCATCAAGTGTATAGGGCTTTTTTTCATCAAAAAGTTTCTGTAAATATGTTGCCACCATATTATCTGCTGGTGTATGCAAACACATAAATGGAATATTAAACAATCTTGCTGCATCTACAGCCCTGGTATGATTTACGGGCATGAGCCTTCTCTCGACTTCTTTCATCCGCCCTTCTATAAGGCTTTCAGCTATATTTATAGGAACTCCGAATCTTCCAAGAATACCTGCTTGCATATCCATTACAGCAAAAAGTCGAGCATATGCGCCACCTTCAGGATGATGTGCAAGAATAAGATCCACTTTGTTACCATTTTTTCTCAATGAATCTGCTAGAACAATTTCTCCAACTTCCATATCTATGCCAACAAGTATGTTCTTGATGTCTTCCTCACCTGTACCATAAAGAATTCTCGAATCACTGTATGGATTTTTAAGAGACTCTATATCAAAAAACTCCTTTTTCTTGTCAGAAAGCGATTGATAATCCTTTTTTCTTTTTTCAAGAGTTTTTAAAACTTCGTTTTTACCTCTTGGATCATTTTCAATCCCTACTTGAATGGCTTTTTGGTATAACTTTATAAGTTTCATTAGTCCTCCTGATTAAAATTAAATAAAATCAGGAGATTCTCTTTTATGAGAATCTCCTGTTACATTCACCACATAGAATTTACTTAGATAACATTTTCATTTTTTTTGCTAATTTCTTTTTTGCGGCAAGAACTTTCTTTTTTCTTTTAACACTCGGTTTTTCATAATGTTCTCTTTTTTTAATTTCAGAAAGGATTCCTTCCCTTTCACACTGTTTTTTGAACATTTTTAACGCCGATTCAAATGAATCCATATCCCTAACATTTATAGAGGGCATCCAGTTCATCCCCTCCTCTCTTTTAAGAATTTAATAAATACTTTACCAGTAAAAATTTATTTTAGTCAATCTAGATGTTCCTCAAATATAATCTCTCTGCAAAGTAATTAATTCCTCAGAATCAGAAAAGACAAAAAGGTTGCTACAGTTGTAGTTACTAATTTTCTATTTTTATTTTATTCAAGACTTACTTTGAACATGTTTTATATCTTCTCAAGTAAAACCACAGGAGAAGTAACAAATATTTTAGAAAGCATTAAAATATTCGTTCTCTCATTATCATTTGCTTCAATTACTTCATCAGTGAAAATATTCCTGTATTTTTCTCCCTTTTCAGCAAATGGAACTGCTATAAATGAGTTTTTCCATTCAACATCAAAAGGAAAAACTTCTTTGTCTGAAATAAGTTCTGTAAAAAATCTTGCTATAGCAACTATTACTACCTTTTGACCTATTCGGCGCGCGAAAGTGCAAATATTATTTGATCTTTCTCCAAATACTTCAAGGGGTATGTATTCTCCCTTTTCAAAAAGATATCTATGGCGTTTTCTAAAATTAAGAGTTTTATAAATCACATACATTTTTATTTTCCCATCTTCTCTGTTTTCTATCAATTCTTTTACAAGTTTTAAAGCACCATTTTGTTAATAAAAATTTTTTAACTCTGCTTTCATGATTCAGACTATTGTAGTCAACAATGTCATAACCGTGCAGACTTCCTTTGCTCGCTTTTAAATAAGGAGATGCATATATTTCAGTAATGCCAAGTTCATAAAGATATTTAATAACTTTTTTTGCCTCTGAAAAAGTAAATCTATGATTAAATTGTAACCTATATGTAGAACATGGAATTCTCAACTTACCTACCTTTTGAATATTACTGTATTTTTACTTTTAAATAATTGCATAATGCTTGAAATACTTCAATCCATCTATTTGCAAAGTCATCTCCCTTTAATGCTCTTTCTTTCATTAAACTACTGATATTTTTGCCAATAAATAAAATTTCTTTTTGAAGCTTCCATATATCGGGTTCAATATTCAATGATTTTAACAGACTCAAAATTTTTTCGACCTTTTCAATATATGAAATTTCTTCAGGCTGTTGTTTTATTTTCTCAAGAAAACTGTTAAGCCATGATGTGCTGACAAAGGTAATTATTGCTTTATCAATTTCTATCGACCACTTTTTTAATTCCTTTATCAGACTTTCCAGTTTTTCAATATCTAACTCGTTTTCAAAAATTCTCTTGAGATCCTTGTTTATCACATATTCTGCTGTTACTGCCAGCGGTTTTGGAAGAGGGATCTGAAGACTATGGAAGAAATTCATAAGAGAGTAATTGTCTTCGTATATTTTTCTAAATGACATTTCAACGCTTTCAAAAACAGGTGAAACTACCTGATGTAAGATTTTTCTTTGTTCATCCTTAAAGAGATGCCATAAAGAATAGTTATTTGTTTCAAAATGTCTATCCATAAGTCGTATTACTTCAGGAATATCTCCTTTATCAAAGGATTCTCTGATTTCTCTGTGCATAGAAGAAAATGATTCGTCACCTATAAATTTTCTTATCCCTCCATTTACATTATGATCACCAAGATGAAGAACTGCAAAGCTGAAAAGGTCTTCATCCCATGTTATTTCAGATTTAATTTTTGTTTTTCCCACTACAAGCTTCAGTTTACCCGCTTCTGTTTTTTCATAAAATTCGTTTTCTGCCTGATAACATAATATCTGCGTGCTTTGAGGATATTCTTTGAAAAGTGAAGAAATAGAATAATGAGCTCCAACTCTTAACAGGTCAAGCATACTCGGTTTTACAAACATTTCATAAACTTTTGCGCCATTTTCAAATTCAGGGATGTTACTTGGTGCTTTTTCAAGAAACTGAAGATATTCTTTTTCCACAGAAACATCGAATATCTCCTCTGCTAACTGAATAACCCTTGCTGCGTAACGCATAACTTGAGTGGTTTCTAAACCAGAAATTTCATCAAAAAACCATCCACAGCTTGTATACATAAGCATAGCATTTCTCTGAATTTCAAGAAGCTTTAACACGTCTTTTTTTTCTTCAAAACTAAGCTCTCTTAAAGCATTTTCTCTAAAAAATTGCTCCACATTATCCTTATTGCGATCCAGTATCACATGAATGTACTCATTTCTTGCATTCCATGGATCTTTCAAGTAATTTCTAGCCCTCTCTTCATAAAGAGGAATAAGAAAGTCTCTGAGCCAGTCCATTCCTTCTCTTAATGGCTTTCTCCATGCCTGTAATGCCCCAGAAAATCTACCAGTATTACATCCACAATTTTCTCTCCATCTTTCTATCCCATGAATACAGCTCCATGAAGAATTATCAAAAATTTCAACCTGATGGGTAGGTGGATTTTTTGCAAGATATTCTGCATAGTTTGTAATATTTGCAAGGGATTGTGACTCAATTAAGTGTAGACAATAGGCAAGGGCCATATCACCAAATTTTTGATGATGTCCATAGGTTTCACCATCCGTGGCAATATGTACAATTTGATTCCATTGCCTACTTTCGTTAAATGCGGAAACAAGCCTCTGAGCAAAAGTCTCCCCATTTACAAGTAAACCTCCAAAAGCTAGATCTTGAGATATAGGGCCATCATAGAAAAAAATTGATATTGTTTTTCCTGAAGGTAGCCTGCATAAATATGCAGTCGAGGGATCAATTTTCCCGTCACTTACATCAAACCATCTAGCACCGCTTTTTATTTTTCTAGCTCTTTTTGCCTGTCTTGGGGCAAGTATTGTAAATTTAATCCCGAATTCTGCCAAAACTTCAAGAGTCTCTGTATCACAAGCAGTTTCAGGAAGCCAGATTCCCTCAGGATATCTTCCGAATCTCTTTTTAAAGTCTTCAATTCCCCATAAAACCTGCGTATATTTATCCTGCCTGTTTGCAAGGGGCATAATCATATGGTTGTATGCTTGAGCAATTGCTGATCCATGTCCAGAAAATCTCTCTCTACTGAATTTATCAGCTTCTATTATAGCTTCATATGCTTCAGGTTGTTTTTTTTCCATCCAGGAAAGAAGAGTTGGGCCAAAGTTAAAACTTATCTTTGAGTAGTTATTTACAATATCAACAACCATCCATTCAGGATCTAAGATTCTTGAAGCAGTATTTGGCTCATAACACTCTGCAGTAATTCTTTCATTCCAGTCATGATAAGGATATGCTGAATCCTGAAGCTCCACATATTCAAGCCAGGGATTTTCTCTTGGCGGTTGATAAAAATGTCCATGAATACAGATATATCGTTCCATAATCTTTCTCTTATTAGAAAATTATTTATGCCATCCACTTAAAAAATATCAATCCCAGCGGAGGAACTGTGACAGAAATAGAGTACGGCCTGCCGTGAGAGGGAGTCATAGATGCTTCTACTCCTCCTATGTTTCCATGGTTACTTCCTCCATAAACTTCAGAATCACTGTTCAGAATTTCTTTCCAATAACCATTCTCGGGAACACCCAAGATGTAGTTAAATCTTGGAATAGGTGTAAAATTACAGACAACAAGAATTATATTTTTTGAATTTTTCCCTTTTCTTAAAAAGCTTATTACACTATGTATCGAGTCATTAAAATCTATCCATTCAAATCCCGATGGTTCACAATCAAGTTCATGAAGGGCTAATTCATTTCTATATATATTATTCAAATCTTTCACCCATCTCTGAATAGCTCTGTGGGATTCATATTCAAGAAGATGCCAGTCAAGACTTTTTTCATGATACCATTCATCCCTCTGAGCAATTTCTCCACCCATAAAAAGAAGTTTCTTTCCAGGATGAGCATACATGTATCCATAAAGAAGCCTTAGGTTGGCAAACTTCTGCCAGTCATCTCCTGACATCTTTGTCAAAAGAGAACCTTTGCCATAAACAACTTCATCATGCGAAAGGGATAGTATGAAATTTTCCGAAAATGCATACCAGATGCTAAAAGTCAGTTTATTGTGATGATACTTTCTGTATATCGGATCTTTTGAAAAGTATTCAAGTGTATCGTGCATCCAACCCATATTCCATTTCATCCCAAATCCTAATCCTCCTAAATATACAGGCTTTGACACCATTGGCCATGAAGTTGATTCCTCAGCAATTGTTTGTGTGTCAGGATATCTTTCATAAATTGTTTCATTCATTTGTTTTATAAAACCAATTGCCTCTAAATTTTCTTTCCCACCATATTTGTTAGGAATCCATTCCCCCTCGTTTCTTCCATAGTCAAGATAAAGCATAGATGCAACAGCGTCAACTCGCAAAGCATCAACATGATATTTTTCAAGCCAGAAAATAGCAGAACTTATTAGAAAGTTCCTGACCTCATTTCTTCCATAGTTAAATATATAGCTATGCCAGTGAGGATGATATCCCTTTTTGCGGTCTTGATGTTCATAAAGATATGTGCCATCAAAAAAACTCAGTCCATGTCCATCATCAGGAAAATGAGATGGAACCCAGTCAAGAATCACTCCTATCCCATTTTGATGCAACTGATCAATAAGATACATAAAGTCCTGCGGAGTACCATATCTGCTTGTTGGTGCGAAATATCCAACTGTTTGATATCCCCAGGAACCATAAAATGGATGTTCCATTATCGGTAAAAATTCAACATGACTGAATCCCATTTCTTTCAGATACTCAACAAGCCATAAAGCCATTTCTCTGTATGTAAGAAATCTGTTCCCTTCTTCAGGAACCCTTTTCCAGGAACCAAGGTGCATCTCGTAAATTGAGATTGGTGAATTCAGGTTATTATTTTTAGCCCTGTTTTTCATCCAGGCTTCATCATTCCATTTATATTCTAAATCCCATACAAATGAAGCTGTGGCTGGTGGAGTCTCCCAGAAAAATGCATACGGGTCTCCCTTTTCAAGAAGATAGCCATATCTTGATACTATATAATATTTATATTTTGTCCCTTTTTCAATCCCGGGAATAAAACCCTCCCAGATTCCAGAATTATCCCATCGGGCAGTTAATGGATGAGATTCTTTGTTCCAGTTGTTGAAGTCTCCCATTACAGAAACCTGCTTTGCATTCGGAGCCCATACAGCAAAATAAGTTCCTATTGTTCCATTTAAATCAATAATATGAGAACCTAACTTTTCATATGCATTAAAGTAATTTCCTTCTTTAAACAGGTATATATCAAAATCTGTAAATAGAGAGAAATTGTATATTACAGGTTGCTGAATCATTTATTATCTATTTTAACTTTTTTAAAATTAATAAATAAATACAAAATTATGTATCATTCAGATATTGCTGACATAAAATAGTTAATAAAAATGAAAAATGATAAAATACACTATGTTTTATATAATTTCGCGAATGATAAAAAACGTATGTTAAAATTGAAGGTTAAAATTAATCAGTTTGGATACTTCAAAAATAATCCAGTTTTAAAAAATATAGAAATAAATATTAAAGAACACGATATTGTGGCAATAGTTGGGAAAAATGGGTCGGGGAAAACAACTCTTTTAAAGATAATGGACGGACTTCTAAAGGATTTCAGTGGCGAAGTTTTAGTTGATGGAGAAAATGTAAAGAGTTTAACACCACGCCAGATTTATTCAAAAATGGGACTTCTTTTTCAGAATCCTGATGAGCAACTTTTTGCCAGTACTGTATTTGATGATGTAGCATTCGGTCCATATAACATGGGCTACAATGATGAGGAAGTAAAGCAAAGAGTAAAAAAAGCACTTTCCATGGTTGGCCTTGAAGGATTCGAGCAGAAGGAAATACATTCACTGAGTTTCGGGCAGAAAAAAAGGTTGTGTATAGCATGTTTATTAAGTATGGGACATAGAATTCTTCTTCTTGATGAACCAATTGCTGGAATTGACCCTGAAGGACAGAAAGAATTAGTTCAGTTAATTAGAAAATTAAATGCTGATGGTATAACATTTGTAATTGCAACACATGATATTGATCTTATTCCACTTTTTGTAAAAAAAATTTATTTGCTTCATGACGGAACCGTTGTAAAATATGGTGCTCCTGAGGATGTCTTTTCATCAAAGGATGTTGAAGAATTCGGACTCAGGCTTCCCTTCATTGCTGAACTCATTTATTCTTTGAAGGATAAATCTGATAATATAAAAAAGCTTCCATTAACTGTGAGGGATGCAAAAATGTTGATATTACAAATGTTGAACAGGCAATGAAAAAAATCTATCTAATTGGAATAGGACCTGGAGATCCTAAATATTTAACAGTTGAAGCCATTGAAACAATCAGGAAATTGAATGTCTTTCTTGTACCTTTAAAAAAAGGTGGGAAACAAGAACTCACAGATATAAGAGAAAGAATTATTGATTATTGTCATCCTGATAGAGATTATAAATTAATCAAGCTTGATTTTCCTGAGCGAAAAAAATCCAGTCCATATGAAAAATCTGTAAAGCAATGGAGAGACCAAAAAACTGAGATAATTTTAAAAGCATTAGAGAATATTGAGGAAGCAGGTCTCCTTGTACTTGGAGATCCATCTTTATATGATGGACATATTGATATAATGCTTGAACTTAAAAAGCATATTTCATTAGAGTTTGAGGTTATCCCTGGAATTTCATCAATTCAACTTCTTTCAGCCAGACATAAAATCTCTCTTAGCAAAATAGCAGGCTCAGTGATTCTAACAACACCGAGAGGATTAAAAAAAATAAAAGATTTAAACGACAACATAGTTGTGCTTCTTGATAACTATGAAACTTTCAAACTTTTTAAAGAAAAAAATCCAAAAATTTACTGGGGAGCATATCTCGGCACGGAAAAGGAATCTATTTATTCAGGACAGTTACATCAATGCATTGAACAACTTATTGACTTAAGACGCAGATTAAAAAAAGAAAATGGCTGGATTATGGAAACATATCTATTAACCAATGATGAATAAACTTTACATAGTGGGCATAGGGTTCAAACCACTGGAAGAAAGGGTTAAACATATTCTTCTTCAATGCCCTTTCATTGTTGTATCTCCAAGACTTAATGAAGTTTTTAAAAAATATGATATATACGATGCAGTTAGAAGTAGAATAGCCAACATAAAAACAATTAAAGATACATTTAATTTCATAAAAAAAGGGATTGAAAACCATAATATTGCTTTAATAGCAAGTGGGGATCCGCTTTATTTTGGAATCGGAATTAAGGCAATTGAAACTTTTGGTGATGAAAATATCGAGATTTATCCTGATCTATCATGCCTGCAGAAAGCATTGAGCATTATAAAAAAGAACTGGTACGGAATTTCAACATTGAGTTTTCATGGAAGGCAGCTTGATATAGAGCTTATTATTGATACATTATTAAAACATGATAGAGTGGCTATTTTAACAGATACCATAAACAGTCCGGATACTTTAGCAAGAGAAATTATGAATAAAAAAGAAGCATACACAGATTTAAATTTTTATGTTTTTGAAAGGCTTGGATATGAAGATGAAAAAATTACAGTTGCTTCTTTAAAGCAGGTTACAGCAGAGACTTTTAATGAACCTAATTTTGTAATTCTTTCCTGTGAGAATAAAAATTCCGTTCAAAATATTCATTCTAAATATCTTTTCGGAGTTGAAGAAAAAGAAATCATTCATGAAAATGGAATGATAACAAAGGATGAGATAAGAGCATCAATAATTCATAGGCTAAAACCTCCAAAAAAAGGTGTAATATGGGATATTGGTGCTGGCTCTGGTGCTGTAAGTATTGAACTTGCCATGCTTTCAGATAGTTTAAAAATTTATGCGATTGAAAAAGAATCAACAGATCTGATAAAAAGAAATAAAGAAAATCTGGAACTAGGAAATCTCAAAATCATCGAAGGCGAAGCACCTTCATCTCTCTACGGACTTCCTGAACCTGACAGAGTTTTCATAGGCGGTAGCGGAGGAAAACTAAATGAAATACTTGATTTTATTTCACAACTACACAGACTTAAAATAGTTGTTATAGCTGGCATATCAATGGAAACACTGAATAATGCTATTAATCTACTTGAAAGTAAAGAATTTATGGTTGATATATCACAGATAAACGTGGCAAGAATAGAAACAAAGTATGGAAGAAAGCTTTTTAAGGCTTTAAATCCTGTTTTTATTATCAGAGGACAAAGATGAAGCTATATGTTGTAGGTATAGGTCCAGGAGATCCTGAACTAATCACTCTTAAGGCAAAAAAAATTCTTGAATCTGTAAATACAATATTCTGTCCCAAAGGTGGCAAAGATAGCATCGCACTTTCAATTGTTGAAAAAACGATTGATTTATCAGAAAAAAAAATCATAACTCTCCAATTTCCAATGTTAAAAACAAAACAACAGAATCTGGTCAAAGTATGGAATGAACTTGCAGAAAATATAATCGAACAGGCGACTGAGGATTCTGCATTTATAACACTTGGAGATCCTTCATTTTACTGCACATTCTTTTATCTTTATGAATACCTTAAAGATAAAATTCAGATTGAATTAATTCCGGGTGTAAGTTCCATAAATGCGAGTTCATGTAGACTGCCTGCAAGTTTAGCTCTTGGAGATGAAAGAATAGCAATTGTTCCTGCTAACTATCATAGAGAAATTGATTTTTATATAGAAAATTTTGATACTATTGTCCTTATGAAACCGCATAAAACTCTTGATAGAATAAAAAAAGCTCTTAAAACTAAAAATTGCAGAGTATTTTATATAAAGAAAGCAACCATGCCCGAAGAAGCTATATTTTCAGGTCTTGATGAAATAAAAGAATCTGATCTTGATTATTTTTCGATGGTGGTAATCAAAAAATGAAGGTTTATTTTATTGGAGCAGGTCCAGGAGATCCTGAACTTCTTACAATTAAAGGATATAAAATATTAAATTCCGCTGAATGTGTGATTTATCCAGGCAGTCTTTTAAATAAAAAGATCATTGAAGGTATAAGGAAAGACCTATATGATTCATCTAAAATGAAATTAGAACAAATCATTGAAGTTATTGAAAAATATATAAAAAATAAGCAAACAGTGGTAAGACTTGTAAGTGGAGACGCTTCTTTATACAGTGCAATTCAGGAACAGATTGAAATACTAAAAGAAAAATCAATTCCATATGAAATAATACCAGGTATATCATCTGCATTTGCTGCATCGGCAAAAATGGGAATAGAACTCACAATTCCTGAAGTGTCTCAGACAGTCATATTTACGAGAATCGAAGGAAAAACTGGAGGAACATCTTCTCAAGATATTAAAAAACTTGCCTCTGTCAGGGCTACGATGGTTTTTTTTCTTAGCTCAGGTCTTGTGGAAGAAGTTGAGAAACTGCTTCTTGAAGTAATGTCTCCTCAAACTCCTATTGCAATTGTTAACAAGGTTACATGGGATGAAGAAAAAATCATTCATGGCACACTCATTGACCTTTCAGAACTGATGAAAAAAAACAACATAAAGAAAACATCACTCATTTTTGTTGGAGAAAGTCTAAAAGCTATAAATCAGCAACTTAAAAAAAGGTCAAAGCTCTATGACAGAGAATTCAACTGGAAATAAAGCTATAGTTTATTTGACTCAAAGAGGAAAAACTGTGGCTGAAAAAATTATACAGTATTTTCCTGATAGCAAACTTTATAAATTTAATCGTACAGATATCTCTCAAATATGGAACAGCCATAGATTCATAATATTCATAATGGCAACAGGTATTGCTGTAAGAAGCATTGCTCCATTTATAAAAGACAAAAAAAATGACACTGCTGTTTTATCAATTGATGAAGAAGGAAAATATATAATTCCAATTATTGGAGGACATCTTAAAGGAGCTAATGAACTTGCAAAAACTCTTGCAAAATTTTTAAACTCAACCCCTTTTATAACAACTGCCTCAGATTTGAATAACCTGCCAGCACTGGATTTATGGATTAAAAGATGCTCTCTTAAAGTAAAGAATCCTGAGATACTTTCAAAGATAATGTCAAAATTGATTGACAACAAAAACCTAATGTTATTTATGGAAAATAGTGTTCAAATCCCGCTGCTTAATTGTTTTCAATTAACAGAAAATATCTCAGAAGCGGATATTGTCATAACAAATAAAATCTCTAAAGGAGATAAATTAATTCTTGTACCCACAAATCTATTTATAGGAATTGGACTTCATGAATGGATTACCGAAGAAAAAATTGAACGAGGAATAAAAGAAGCGTTAAATAGAAATGGATTCGAATTTAAAGCAGTTCAGGCAATTGCTACAATAGATAAAAAATCAACTTACCCTGCCCTTCTTTCTTTTTGTAAAAAATATGGATTAAAACTTTATAGTTACACTTCTGAAGAGCTTAACAGCATTACAACTGTTAGTCATTCAGATATTGTATATAAATCTGTTGGAGTATCATCTGTTTCAGAACAAGCGTGTCTGCTGGCAAGTCAGGGAAAACTCATTATTGCCAAACAAATTCTTAAAGATATGACAGTGGCAGTAGCAGAGGGTATTTTTAGTGTAAGAGGAAAGTTATACATTGTTGGTACAGGACCTGGTAATCTTAACTCAATAACACCGCAAGCTGTAAAAGCATTGAGAAATTCAGAATTAATAATGGGTTACAAAACTTATATCGGACATATCAAATCTCTGATTGAGGATAAACAGGTATTAGCATATTCGATGACAGATGAAGTAAAGAGAGCTAAAAAAGCAATTAATGAGGCATTAAATGGGAAAATTGTATCCCTGATAAGTGGAGGAGACCCTGGAGTTTACGGAATGGCTGGAATAATTCTTGAAATTGTTGCCAAAAATAATGTTGAGCTTGAAATCGAAATAATACCTGGCATCTCAGCTTTAAATGCCTGTTCTGCTATTTCCGGTGCTCCAATTATGAATGACTTTGCTGTGTTGAGTCTTTCTGACAGACTCACTCCATGGAATGTTATTGAGAAAAGAATTGATAAATCAGCAGAAGCCGATTTTGTGATTGTATTATACAATCCAAAAAGTACTGCAAGGCAGGATCATCTTACAAGAGCCAAAGAGATTATACTGAAGTATCGAACAAATACGACTCCTGTAGCCATAGTAAGAGGAGCAACTCGTGATGAGCAATCTATAGTTCTCACAACTCTTGAAAAAATGGATGAGCATTCTGTTGATATGCAGACAACAGTTATAATTGGAAACTCAAAAAGTTTTATATATAAAAACTGGTTAATAACTCCACGAGGCTATGAGGCAAAATATGAGAGAGAATACAAACTTGGCAGCTCTTCTATGGGATGAATCCTACCTATGGGGGATATGGCTTTACGATGCATTACTAAAAACTGATATTTCTTTTAAGCTTATACAATCAAAAGATTTAAAAAACATTCATAAATATAAAGTCCTTTTTGTTCCAGGTGGCTGGGCAAAAAATAAGTTTCAGAGAATTGGAACTAACGGAGCAGATTTAATAAAAAAGTTCATAAAAGATGGAGGCATATATTTTGGAATATGCGGAGGAGCAGGTCTTGCAACCATTGAAGGAATTGGAATTGTAAATATCAAAAGAAAAAAAGATAGAGTTCCAGGATTTAGTGGCCCTGTAAAAGTAGCTTTTTATGATCATTCACTATGGATTAATATTAAAAACCCTGAGTTTTACCTGTGGTGGCCATCTGAGTTTCTTGTTAATGATAAAAATATAAAAGTTCTTGCAAGTTTTAATGATTACTGTGATGGTGCATTCAGTTCTGATATTCCTGCATCTGATTTTGAGGGACACTGGAATGAATTAGAATCTATTTATGGAATTAATCTTAATCCTAAAAAAATGAAAGATGCACCAATAATGATTGAGACAGAGTATGGAAGAGGCAAAGTCTTTTTATCATTGATTCATTTTGATACTCCTTTAAATTCAGATGGACTGAAGGTTTTTAAAAATATTAAAAGCCTGTTTGAATTATCTGATTTTTCTCATTCAAATACATTTGTTGACTCTATAAATAATAAACCTGGTAATACAGAATCGCTTTTCCATTTAATACAACAGATCTCGGAACAGATAAAAACATTTATTTTGTTCGGTGAAAGAAATTTTTTGTGGTTTAAACGATATCCATTTATGTATCAGTGGAGAAGAGGGATAAGAGGGTTTGAATATATAAATCTCCACTACATGATTGACAGGATTTTTACTGAAATAAAGGAACCTCCTTTAAACTATCTTGAATTTATTAATAGTGCATTAACACAAATATCTTCAGAGCTTAAAAGTTTTCTCTCAGAATCCAGAGAACTTCTAATAAGAGAGAGAATCGCTCTTCAGAAAGAGAAAATAACTTATAATCTTTGCAATGACTATGAAATAAATTTGCTCAGGGATAAACTTTTCGGAAAAACTAAAAGCTATGGAGGACGTTACAAAGAACTTATAGAAAAAATTGATGAAATCCTGTTCTTACTTTTAAAATCAAAGCTTGAATGATAAAATTCATTCTGACCAAGAATATGTTTTTATTTTACAATAAATTCTTTTTGGTGAATTAAATGATCGCATTTATTATTGGTGGCATGAAAAGCGGCAAAAGTAGTTTTGCATTACGAGAGGCTGAAAAACTTCCACATAAAAATTTTTATTTCATCGCAACAGCAAGAGCCACAGACAGTGAAATGGAGGAGCGAATTGAGAATCACAAGAAAAATCGTGATAATAGATGGATTACAATTGAAGAACCTATTGATTTATCTACTGCTTTAAAAAAAATTCCTGAGTCATCCATCATAATAATTGACTGTCTGACAGCGTGGCTGACCAATTTGCTTATTGAATGCAATCCTATCGATGAGTTCCTAGAATCATTTCTCTGTTCATTGAAATCATATAAATTGAAAAAAGATGCTCATTTATTCATTATATCCAATGAAACTGGAACTGGAATAATTCCAGCTACTGAACTTGGACGAACATTTATTGATCTGTCAGGTCAGATGAATCAGAGAGTAATGGAGATTGCAGATACAGCGTATCTAATAATTGCTGGCCAGCCACTTAAAATAAAATGACAAAAAAGGTCTAATCTTTAGAATGTTAGCATTTAAAATATCCCAAAAAGCATGATATAATGAAAAAAAATGAATCCCGTGGACATCATAAAAAAATATTACAATCCAGATACTCTGGCATTTAAAATACTATTAAATCACTCAGAAAAAGTTGCTGAAAAAGCATTGCAGGTTGCTGAGAAATTTAAAGTTGATAAAAATTTTATTTATGAAGCATCAATGCTACATGACATCGGAATTTTTATGACAGATACTCCAAAACTGGACTGTCATGGCAGTTTCCCCTATATTGCCCATGGTTACCTTGGTAGAGAAATAGTTGAAAAAGAAGGCTATCCAGAACATGCTCTTGTATGTGAAAGGCATACTGGAGTTGGAATAACAAAGGAAGAGATTATAAAAAATAAACTTCCTCTGCCTCCACTCGATATGATGCCTATTACTACGGAACAAAAAATAATAGCTTTTGCGGATAAATTCTTCTCTAAGGAGCCAGATGGTTCAGTAAGAATAAGAACAGTGGAAGAAATCATACAGGATCTTTCAAAATATGGAGAAGAAAAGGTAAATATTTTCAAAAACTGGCTTTTAATTTTTGAAGGGACTGCCTATAAGACAGTCCCTTGAGATATTAGTCCTGAAAAATTAATCTCCTTTAATGCCTTAATTAACCCGTCCCTTAACTTAAACCATACAGGATGCACAGGACATTGAGACGAAAATCTACAAACTGTTTTATTAACCACACATCTGTTAAGAGCAACATTTTTTTCCACTGCAATAATAGTATCATAAAGCGTTATTTCTTCCGGTTTCTTTATTAATGTTATACCACCACTTACTCCCCTTTTGATCCTTAGAAGACCTTGTTTTTCCAGCTGTTTTAGAATCTTTCTTAAAAAGCTTTTGGGAATATCCATAGTCTTTGAAATATCTTCTGCTTTTGCAAAATAATTTTCCCTTCCTGAAAGATAAAGGACAGTTCGGATGGCATAATCTGTTTCTCTTGTAATCTGTAATCCTTTAATAACTTTCCTCCTTTAACTCTTTTTCAGTTATTTTGTACATAAATGTCTTATATGTCCAGGCCTGATACAACAGAACAATTGGAACAAATATGGCAACCACAATTGTCATAATTTTAAGAGTATATGGACTTGATGATGAATTGAAAATTGTCAGACTGTATTTCGGATCAATCGCTGATGGAATAAGATTTGGATAAAGCCCTATAATACCACTGAAAACAAGACTTATAACAAATAAAGCAGAAAAAACAAAGGCCTTACCATTTTTGTTTTTCTTGATGCATAAACCAGTAAAAAGCAGGCAAGCTACAGCTATAGCAGGAACAACAAACCAGATCGGCATTTTAATAAAATTGTCATATAAATTTGTAAATGGTGCAGTCAAAATTAAAAACAACACAGCGCATACTGTTTGAAGATACCAGAATTTTTTAGCCTTTCTCATTCCTTTCTCAGCAAGAGCATCCGGAACTCTTAATGAAATCCATAAGCTACCATGAACAATAAATGTGAATAAAAAAAGCAAACCAACAAGTAATCCATATGGATTAAGCAGACTGAGCAGTGTTCCGTAATATCCTGAATCATCAAATTTCAATCCCATGAAAATATTTCCAAATGCAACACCAAATAACAATGCCGGGATGAAACTTCCTGTAAATATCCAGAAATCCCAAAATTTTTTCTGCATATCTGTGGTTGCCTTACCTCTTAACTCAAGAGCAACTCCACGAAAAATCAATGCAAAAAGAATTATTAAAAGCGGAGTATAAAGATAACTGAACATGTAAGCATAGGTCGTGGGAAACGCAGCAAAAGTTGCTCCTCCAGCTGTTATAAGCCAGACCTCATTACCATTCCAGATAGGCCCTATTGCATGAATTACAGCTTTTTTGTCCATTTCATTTTTCGATATGAAAGGATATAAAATTCCTGCTCCGAAGTCAAATCCATCAAGGGCAAAATAAACTGCCCAGAGTAATCCCCATAAAATAAACCATATAATTTGAAACTCCATCTTATACCTCCTTTTCAGGTCCTTTTCTTGCATACTTTGACAGTAAATAAATATCAATTATTCCCAGAGCGCCATAAAATATTGTGAATCCTATTAGAGAAGCCACAACCTGTGCTGGTGTAACAGCTTTGGAAACAGCATCTGATGTTTTCAGTATTCCATATACTATCCATGGCTGTCTTCCAACTTCAGCAACAATCCATCCAAATTGTGCCGCAATATAAGGCAATGGAATTGACCACAGTAAAATCCTCAGAAGTGTTCTACTGTGTTCCACTGTTTTAAATTTAAAAAAAGCCCATAAAGAAATAATAATGAAAAGAAACCCCAGTCCCACCATCAATCTGAAACTTATAAATGTTAATGTTACAGGAGGTCTTTCTGACGGAGAAAAATCCTTTAAACCTTTCACCTCTTTCTGTCCTGCAAGAATGCTGAGCATTGAAGGAATGCCTATTGCTTCGACAGAGTTTTTCTCATTTGCAGGATCAGGAATAAGCAATAAATACATTGGTGCATCCTTTGTTGTTTCCCAAAGAGACTCCATAGCTGCCATTTTTGTTGGTTGTGTATGCGCAACTTCATGTCCATGAAAATGCCCCACTCCAGCCACTAATATTGAACTTAGAAGAGCAAAAACTGCACCGATTTTCAGAGATTTTTTAAAAAAATTAATTTCACTTTTTCGTAACAAGTGATAGGCAGATATACCGAGTATAAAAAATCCTGCAACTACCCATCCAGATAGCACAGTATGCGCAAACTTTAGCAAACCATATGGATTCGTAACAACTGCCCAAAAATCAACCATTTCAGCTCTTGCATTATTAATTACATAACCTACAGGATGTTGCATCCATCCGTTTGCGATCAGAATCCATAATGCTGAAAGATTTGTCGCAAGTGCAACAAGCCATATTGAGATGGCATGAAGTTTTGGTGAAATTCGATTCCATCCAAATATCCAGACTCCAAGAAATGTTGATTCAAGAAAGAATGCCACAGTCGCCTCAATTGCAAGAGGAGAACCAAATATGTCACCAACATACCGAGAATACTCTGCCCAGTTCATTCCGAACTGAAATTCAAGAGTAATACCGGTAACAACTCCCAATGCAAAATTAATAAGAAAAAGTCTTCCCCAAAATTTAGTCATTCTTAAATAATCCTTATCTCCTGTTGCAAGATATTTGCTCTCCATGTAAGCCACAAGCACAGACAGCCCAAGTGTCAATGGAACAAAAATAAAATGAAAACCTGCAGTTATGGCAAACTGCAACCTGCTTAATAAAACTGTATCCATACCTCCCTCCTCAATTCTTATTGTAGACTAATTTTATCTACTTTTAAAAAATTTGTCAACCATTATAATCTAATTTGAATTTAATTTGACCATAGAAGGAAAATATAGTATAAAACGAAAATTAAAGTTTTTTAAGATTGAATCTCAATATAAGGCTTTATATCGAGCACAGGAGTTCCATCAAACATATCAATTCTTCGTACTTTGATTACATTATCGAAAATATCAACTACTTCAAGCACTGAAAGCCCTATTGGATTTGGCCTATGCGGTGAACAGATGCTGAAGACTCCTCTTTGTTCATTAATATGAGCTGGTTTCTGAATAAGCTTATCATATGTAAATGGGGGTGATTTATGGAAATAAAAAATAACAACAATTTTATCTCCTTTTTTTATACCTTTTAACCCATCTTTATACTCAGGATTAATAATAATCTCTCCTTCAAGATCTGAAATTGTCCAGTGTCGTGGAATATTTTTTGTATTTGTTTTAATATAGCCTATTGGTTTAAAGATATATTGTTCCATACACATCCCTATCATTATAATTTAAAACACTAAAAATCTTTATAATTATTTGCAAGGTTATCAAAATAAGGCAGATTACCTGGTTGATAGGATTTTGATATAGTGAATAGCAAGGTTTTTTGCTATCTGTGTTAAAAAGATAATTCAAATAATTTTTATTATTGCTTCCTCAAGAGTTTTAACTTTTTTTGGGTGAGGAATCTCGTCAGGATATCCAATGCCAATACATGAAATAATCCTTAAATTTTCTGGAATATCAATTATCTGTCGGATATAATTTTCTCTGTCTTTATTATCAGGATTATAAACTGCTCCCCAGCATGCACCCAACCCAAGACTGTGAGCTTCAAGCAAAAGTGCCATCAATGAACAGCCCATATCTTCAAGCCAGTGTTTACTTCTTTTTTCATCAGCAAGTGCAACTATAATATATGGCGCATTTTCAAGAAACTTTGTAAATTTTTGAACTTTTGCAATTTCTTTAATTTTTGTTCTATCTTTGACAATTACAAAATACCAGGGCTGAGAATTCATTGATGAAGGTGCATAAAGTGCTGCCTCAATACATTTTTTGATTAAATCTTCCGGAGGAGACTCTTGTTTAAATTTTCTTATACTTCTACGTGTTTTAATTATTTCTAAAATGTCCTGCATAAAAAATTATAACATTTTTTACCGATTAATTAAAAAAAACAGAGTACACCTGTGCGATAAAAAAGTGTATCATTTATATCTGCAATTAAAATATAATAAACAGATAATTAAAATGTTATAATTTTTTAAAAATTCAGCAGGAGGTTATAAAAATGTTTAAAGGTTCAATGGTTGCAATTGTAACGCCATTTAAAAATGGCAAAATTGATGAGAAAGCTTTTGAACACCTCATAGAATGGCATATCAAAGAAGGAACTCATGGAATTGTCCCCTGCGGTACCACAGGTGAAGCTTCCACTCTTGATTATGAAGAGCACTATAAAGTAATAGAGATCGCAGTAAAAGTTGTCAATAAGCGAATTCCAGTTATTGTAGGAACTGGTTCAAACTCTACAGAAGAAGCAATTATGATTACAAAAAAAGCTGAACAACTCGGTGCAGATGCTGCTCTTATTGTAACTCCGTATTACAACAAACCAACCCAGGAAGGACTGTATAGACACTTTAAAACAATCGCCAGTTCAACCGGTTTACCTATTATTCTTTATAATGTTCCTGGAAGAACATCAGTAAATCTTCTTCCATCAACAGTTGCCCGTTTAGCTGAAATACCACAGATTATGGGCATTAAAGAAGCTACAGGAGACATGAAACAGGTAAGTGAAATTATACGCCTCTGTGGAGATAAAATCACTGTTCTTTCAGGAGATGATTTTACCAATCTCACACTTCTTGCGCTTGGTGGTAAAGGTGCTATTTCTGTTACAGCAAATATCTGTCCAGGGGATATGGCAGAACTTTTTAATGCCTGGGAAAGAGGCGATATTGCAAAAGCACGACAACTTCATTATAAGCTTGAACCAATTAATAAAGTCATGTTTATTGAGACCAATCCAATTCCTGTAAAAACAGCTCTTTCAATGATAGGTAAGATAGCGGAAGAATTCAGACTTCCTCTATGTGAAATGTCTCAGTCAAATAAGGAAAAACTTGCGGAGGTTTTGCGAAACGCTGGTTTGATTAAATAATAGTTAAGTGATAGTGTGTTCATTAATGACAATCATACTAGAATTTAATGATTGAAGAACTGAGAATTAAAAATTTTGCGATCATTGATAATCTTACAGTTTCCCTGAGAAAGGGGTTTAATGTTCTCACTGGAGAGACCGGAGCAGGAAAATCCATAATTGTAGATGCCATTGGTGTTTTGTTAAGAGAAAAAATCTCTGCAGTTGACTTTGTCAAACATGGTGAAAATGAATCAAAAATTGAAGTTATTGCCTCTGATGTGGATTTAAAAAATTTGGAAATTGAAGATAACACCATTATTCTTAAAAAAATTCTCAGTCTTCATGGTAAAACAAAAACATATATAAATGACTCTGCATTTACTGCTCAGGGCTTTGTAAAAGTAGCTTCAAGAATAATTAACATACATGGACAGCATGAACATACCTATCTTCTAAAAAAAGAAAACCACGTCTTTTTCTTTGATACAATCGTTGGACTGCAGGAAAAAGTTGAGAAATTTAATCAACTTTACATCAATGTTCAAGCTCTCAAACAGGAATTAGAAAAAATAAAGAACGAAGTCATCTCAAAAAAACAGAGGATTGAACTTCTTAAGTTTCAGATTGAAGAAATAAATAATGCTAATTTAAACGAAAAAGAGGAAGAAGAACTAACAGAGCAAAGGCAGATTCTTAAAAATGTTTTAAAACTTAAGGAACTTGCAGAGTCATGTTTCAGCTTTCTTTATGAAGACAAAAACTCAGTCTATACAGTTTTATCAAAAGTTCTCAATCTTATTAAAGAATTATCCCAGTTTGATTCAAAAGCAGAAGAAGCCAAAAATTTAATTGAATCTGCTCTGACACAGAGCGAGGAAGCGGTTTATATTTTAAGAAAACTTAAAGACAGCTATGAATCGGACCCTGTAACACTGGAAAAAATTGAAGAAAGATTGACTCTTATAAATAAACTGAAAACAAAATATGGTCCAACAACAAGAGAGATTTTAAACTATGCAGAAGATATTAAAAAAGAGCTAAATAGAATTTCAATATCTGAAGAAGAGCTAAAAGAAAAGGAAAAAGAATTAATAGAGCTATCAGAGAATTTAAAATCTCAAGCAGATGAAATTTCAGATCATCGTAAAAAAATAAAAACTGAAATTGAAAGAGAAATAATTGATGAGCTTAACTTTCTTGGCTTTTCGCATCCGGTTTTTGAAATAAGAATAACGGAAAAAGACATAACTCTAAATGGAAAAGATGATATAGAGTTTTATTTTTCCGCGAATCCCGGAGAACCTCCAAAACCATTAATTAAAGTGGCATCTGGTGGTGAACTTTCAAGGCTTATGCTTGCCCTTAAATGTGTTGAGCTTAAATTTGCAAAAAAAATGATCAAATCAATAACACTTATATTTGATGAGATTGATGCTGGGATAAGTGGAGCTACTGCAGAAAATGTTGGTAAAAGACTCAAGGAGCTTGCAAAACACCATCAGGTATTATGCGTTACACATCTGCCCCAGATAGCTGCACTGGGTGACCATCATTTGAAAGTAGAAAAAGTCATAAAAGACAATAAAACCATTGTTAATGTTGAAACTCTTAAAGGAGCGAATAGGAAAGAGGAAATTGCCAGAATGTTAAGTGGCCGTATCACGCAGAGTTCACTTTTTCATGCAAAGGAACTTCTTGAAAACAAATAAAAATAGTTTTTTATAATTAAAATTTATGTCTATAAATTTATAATCTGATATTATAAAAGACAAATATCGTTGTGGAGGGATATATGGAGCTTTTTAATCATATACTCAAAACGTTGAAAGGTGATTATGTTGATATATTCTGGGAAGAAAAAACTGCTAATCAGATTCAAATGGAAGAAAACAAAGTTCAAAAATGCTCGACAGTATTTGATAATGGACTGGGTGTCAGGTTAATCATTGATGGCAAAACATTCTATGCATACACAAATGATTTAACAAAAAGAGGAATTGATGAATTATTGTCATCTCTTAAGAACTATAGACATTCGGAATGTATTATAAATTTAAAGAAAGTTTTTCCTTCCACTCAATTTGTTATTAAAAAGAACCCTCAGGATGTTGAAATTGCAGAGAAAATTAAGTTTGTCAAAAGAGCGAATGATATTTCATGGACGCAAAGCAAGAAAATAAAACAGGTGAAAGTTCTTTATGGAGAAACATTTCAGAAAATAAAGATTGCTAATTCAGAACAATACTTTACTGAAGAAGAAAGAGTTCATACACTTTTTCTGATTCATGCTGTTGCCTCAGAAGATGGAGTTATTCAAACAGGATATGAAGCATATGGAGGTCTTAAAGGACTTGAACTTTTTGATGAAATCTCACCTGAAACCCTCGCAAATGCAGCCACACAACGAGCACTAATGATGCTTAACGCACGAAAAATTAAAGGTGGAAGAATGCCTGTGGTTATCTCTTCAAAGGCAGGCGGAACGATCATTCATGAGGCAGTTGGACATGGACTGGAGGCAGATCTTGTTCAAGAAGGACTTTCAGTTTATAGCGGAAAACTTGGTGAAAAAATTGCTTCAGAGATTATAACAGTGATTGATGATTCAACACTGCCAAACATGCGTGGTTCATACCTATTTGACGACGAAGGCACACCTTCTCAGAAAACTGTTCTGATTCACGAAGGTATACTCACTAATTATCTGTATGATAAATATACAGCAATGAACGATGGTAAAGCATCAACAGGGAATGGAAGAAGACAGTCTTACGAACACTATCCTATTCCAAGAATGAGTAATACATTAATAGCACCCGGGAATCATTCTCCAGAGGAAATAATTCGATCAGTTGATAAAGGATTTTTTGTTAATAAAATGGGTGGCGGGCAGGTAAATACTGTAACAGGAGAGTTTGTTTTTGAAGTTCAGGAAGGTTACTTAATTGAAAATGGACAAATTAGTGAACCAGTAAGAGGGGTACTTTTAATTGGAACAGGTCAGGAAATTTTAAAAAATATTGATATGGTTGGAAATGATCTTGGGTTTTCAATTGGAACATGCGGTAAAAACTCACAGGGAGTACCTGTCACAGATGGAATACCAACAGTAAGAATTCCGGAAATTGTTATTGGAGGTGAAATACAGTAATTGTTTTATTTTTTCCATTCCTGTAGTCTTATTTCCACAATAATCAGATGTTATAGCCTGTAATATCAACGAATCAATTTTGGCATCTTTCTTGTTTGCATTATATTGATGTTTTTTCAGAAAACTATAAAATCAAAAATTATACTATCTGGTGTAGGAATACATACAGGCAAAAAAATTAATCTCAGGCTGATTCCTTCACAGCGAGATACAGGAATAGTTTTTTACAGAAAAGATAAAGAGTTTCCAATCAAAGCAAAGCTTCCATTCGTAGTTGATACATCATTTGCTACCACTATCGGAATTGATGGAATTAAGATAAGAACTGTGGAGCATCTCCTTGCAACTCTTCATGCCTTTGGAATAACAAATCTTATTATAGAGATTGATGGTTCAGAAGTTCCTGTAATGGATGGAAGTGCTACTGATTTTGCAAGAGCGATTTTGAAAGCTGGCATTGCAAAACAGGGCAAAACAATACCTCTACTTAAAATTACAAAACCTGTATTTTATGAAGAATCTCATTCAAAAATAATTGCAAAACCTTATAAAGGATTCAAAATCACATATAAAATCTTCTACGAACATCCTCTAATTAAAGAACAATTGTTAACATTGGATATTAATGAACAGAACTTTCTCAAGGAAATAGCCCCAGCAAGAACATTCGGTTTTTTAAAAGATATTCAGTATCTGCTTAAAAATGGGTTTGCATATGGATGTTCTTTGCATAATGCTCTTGTTTTGGATGAAAAAGGAGTTATTGGAGAAAATCTCAGATTTAAAGATGAATTTGTAAGACATAAGATTCTTGATGCCATTGGAGATTTATATTTATTCGGTTTTCCATTACAGGGACACTTTATCTTTGAAAAAGGTGGTCATACATCTCACGTAAACTTTTTAAAAATGCTGATTGAGTCAGGCTGTTATGAGTTAAAAGAAAAGCAGTATTTTAATTTCGAACTCTCAGCACAGGTTGTATAATTTAATCCTCTATCCAGTGTTTTGGGTCAAGGGCGTCTCTCAAGGCTTCACCAATAAGATTAAACGACAGGACAGTTAAAAATATCGCAATTCCAGGAAACAAACTCATCCACCATGCAACAGTGATATAGTCCTTGCCAATACTTAAAATTCCACCCCAGCTTGGCTCAGGTGGTTGAATTCCAAGTCCAAGAAAGCTCAATCCGCTTTCAATCAATATTGCTCCACCAACTGCGAAAGTGGCAGCTACGATAACGGGATATATGGCATTTGGTAGAATATGTTTAAAAATAACTCTACTAGAACTTGCGCCAATTGCTTTTGCAGCAAGAACAAACTCTCTTTCCTTGAGTGAGAGAACCTCAGCTCTTACAAGCCTTGCAACATCCATCCATCCTGTAAGACCTATCACCACCATGATTATATAAATACTTGGTTCTAAAACAGCCACAACAGCCAAAATTAAAAATAATGAAGGAAACGCAAGCATAACATCAACAATCCTCATTATGATTGTATCCACCCATTTTCCATAGTATCCTGCTATAGCACCGAGTAACGTGCCAATAAATATAGCAATACCCATTGCAAGAAATCCAACCTTAAGTGATACTCTTGCTCCATAAATAATTCTTGAACAAACATCCCTCCCAAGCTCATCTGTTCCAAACAAATGAGCCTTTGAAGGAGGTTCAAGAACATGATAAACATCAATTTTATATGGATCATAAGGTGATATGAAAGAAGCGAAAACTGCAATAATAAAAATTGCAGAAATCAATATTAAACTCGCTAAAGCAAGTTTATTTTTTAAAACTCTTTTTATAATATATTTAACCATTTCGTTTTACTCTTATTCTAGGATCAACAATAAAATATGCAATATCTGCAAGAAGATTACCGATTAAAGTTAACAATGCTCCAATCACTAAAATCCCCATTATGGTTGGATAATCTCTTGCCATTGCAGATGAGTAAAATAACTGACCCATTCCAGGAATTGAAAAAATGCTTTCAAAAATAACACTTCCTCCAATAAGTCCAGGAACTGCAAGACCAAGAAGCGTAACAACTGGAAGCAATGCATTTCTCAAAGCATGTCTTATAATTACAACTCTTTCGGGTAAACCTTTAGCTCTTGCTGTACGAATATAATCCTGTCTTAACACTTCAAGCATACTTGAGCGAGTATATCTCGACATTCCAGCAAGTCCTGCAAAGGACATAATTGTTACAGGTAAAATCAGATGTTTGATCCAGTCAAATATTCTCTCATAAAAAGGCATTGTTTCAGCGCCGATGCTTTGAATTCCTGATATAGGAAGTAATCCAAATTTTATACCAAAAACAATCATTGCAAGAAGAGCAAGCCAAAAAGTAGGAACAGAAAATCCTGTAAAAACAAAAACTGTCAATAATCGATCAAAAAGTTTTCCTGATTTAAAAGCAGAATAGATTCCAATTGGAATTGCAACAACCAGAATTAATAAAAGCGAAAGCAGATTTAGAATTATAGTAATTGGAAGTCTTTCTTTAATCTTTTCTTTTACTGCTCTTCCATCAACAAAGCTTTTACCAAGGTCTAATGTAACAACCATTCTCAACCAGTTAAGATATCTCTCATGAATTGGTTTATCAAGTCCATAAAGTTTTTTAAGAGATTCCATCGCCTCAGGAGAAGCTTTAGGAGAAAGTTCTTCCTGAAATGTTGCAGGTGAACCAGGCGCAAGATTTATAACAACAAAACATATAAGAGTGATACCGAATAGAATGGGTATCATAAGAGCCACCCTTTTTAAAAGATAAAAAAGCATAGTCTAAATTTTACAACAAAAAAGAGGTCCAATAAAAATTTCAATAATAAGTCTTAATGAAAGGGAGATAGTTTTTGACCTTCTATAAATAAAACCTCATATGTTGCGTAAACGCCATAATGGGTTGTGAAAAGCTTTTCATATAAATCGCAAAATTTTTTAAATAAAAGTTTACCAGAAAAATTTTTATTTTCAGTATAGTTTGTTCCTGTAAGCTTATGAGAAATAAGTAGATGTTTTGGAGAAGCAAATATTTCTCTGTAAATTTTTGTTTCATAATTGAAAGAAATTGCCATTTTTTCAATAGTTTCAATATAAAACTCTGCTTTTTTCAATGGATAAACAGAACCAAAACCTGTTACTTCCGAAACATATCTAAGTTCTTTCAGGGTATTTGAGGTGAAAATAGAGAAGTAAAATCTTCCATCATTTTTAATGATATTAAATAGTTCTTTAAAATTTTTTGTGGGATTATGAATCCAGTGAAGACTTGATGAACTTACTAATAAGTTTGCCAGATTTTCCTTTAAAGGCATTGCTTCTGCCATAGCATTTATAAAAAGGGCTTTGTCGTTTAATTCCAATTTCAACCTCTTAAGAAATTCTAAAGATATATCAATGTTAATAAACCTCTTAAATGAGATTTGTTTACTTAGAGGAATACTTAAAAATCCATTACCACTTCCAATTTCGACAACAGTTGAATAAAAGTCTTTATTAATTTTCTTAAGAAGTTCTTCTGCTACTGTTTTCTGGAGTTTGCCTGCTTTCTCATAATTATCAACAGCTTTATCAAAATAAAGTTTAAGAATTTTCACTTTTTATTGTACCATACTATCAATTTTATACAATTTTTGTCATCTAGAGGTTCATATCCAGATAGCCTATTTACTCTTTGAACTTGCTACAATTTAGTAGACAAAAAGATAAGGCAACTATAAAAATAAGTAGAGAGGTGAATAAAAATGATTAAAAGAAGAGTTTACATAAAAGAATTTAAAATTGAAGCAGTAGAACATACTTTAGATTCTACAAAGACTGAAAAGAGATTTCATATGGTATGAAACAGAGCATAAGCAGCAAAGGAAATTGTTATGATAATGCTGTGGCTGAAAGTTTTTTCAAAACATTAAAAACAGAACTTATTTATCTAAAGAAAGGTGGTTATAAATCAAGAGTAGAGGCCAAAAGAGAGATCTTTGAATATATAGAATGTTTTTATAACTCTAAGAGGCTTCATTCTGCTCCTGGATATAATAGCCCAAAAGAATATTTAGAAAAATATTATAGAGGTTATTTCAAATGTGCTTAACTTTGTGTGGAAAAAATTGTTGCAATTCCAGTGATTGACCTTAACCCTCCTTACATTTATCTATATATAGAATTACTCCATGCATTTGTCAACTACCCCATCAGGCAGGGAAATCATGGAATTGGCTAATGATACTCCCGAATTTATTCGGGAGTGGCTAACAAAGTCCTATTCAGTCCGATTTGGTCCGATTTAAGACCCGAATAGGACCTTGCAATGTGAGTAATACTTTTACAGGGATTAAGTTAAGTTTTTCAAGGAGAGGAAATGAGCAAAAAAGGGAAGTGTTATAAGTTTACGAAGAAACCACACAGAAAGCCCATTAATTTATTGATGGGATGAAGGAGTAATAAAGAAATATATGCAGGAACGGAAAGGTAAACAGTCAACTACCCCCGAATAAATTCAGGGGCTTGCACCTAACCGCAAGCTGTTGATGCTCCGGGGCAGGCTGCGATACGGTGGAACAAAATAAGATTGGGCAGCCTATATACCGTCCCGCTTTTTCACCGAGGTGACGCGCCGGAATGACGAATTACTCGAGACTAAATATAAAAACCCATGACGGTTGAAATTGACAAGGCATAGATGGAAAAATTATACTTAAAAAGGAAGCTGGTGGGTAAGGATCTCAACATGATTTGGCGATATGGGTAACAAATGAGAGTCACCACCCTAATCAAGGAATACGAGCGCATTTTGCCGTCCGTGGTCGCGTGGATTGATGATACGCTACACAAATACCAAAACTGCGCCGTACCGGTGGCGAGCCTTCGTTTACCGAGACTGGGCCATGTCTTCCCCGAAGACTTGCTCCAGCGCGCAAAAGTAGTTGCCGTATTGGGTACGGTCCCGCTCCCTCCTCTCAGTCAAATGGGTCTGACGGCATTCGCCGAAATGGAACAACAAGACTTAGCGGGAATTACGTATAAGGATACGTTCTTCGTACGTTTTCTACGTCTACCGGAATGGCTCTGTTTTCACGAGTTGGTTCATGTTGTCCAATGGGAACGCCTGGGGGTCGAGAACTTTCTACGGGCTTACGGCCGCGGGCTTGATCCAATACCATTATCGTGAATCCCCTTTGGAAAAGCAGGCCTACGATTTAGAAGCGGCATTTGAACAGGGGACGTTGCCTGAAAATATCGTAGAGCGGATACGGCAAGATACGGATAAGATTTGGCGCGATGTGGCTCCCCTCTTTTCCGGAACGGGATTGCGGCACGGGGCTTTGGGCAAAGCACATGGAAAGCGAGAATAGAGACCGGATCGAGGACGTACCCAAATAATCGATGTTGGCTATAATACAGATAACGTGATGGAAGTAAGGGAGGAGGTGAAGCATGAACAAATTAATTATGGGAATAGTGATGGTATTTGCCGTAGCCGGGATTTCACCGGCGGAAGAGCTCGGATACTTGAGCAAAAATCCTTATCATCCGCTGTCTATAAGTAACCCCTTCGGAGCAGGAAATCCGTTTAATCTCCAAAGCGTCACCAATCCATACGGTCGATACGGTAGCCCATTCAGTCCCTGGTCCGCCAACAATGCATACACCACAAGTGCGCCGAAGTTATATGACAGTAAAGGTAATTACCGAGGCAAGTTGAGCCGGAATCCTTATGATCCGGATTCCATTTCTAACCCCTTTGGACGGTACGGTAGCCCCTTTTCACCCGATAGTGTCAACAATCCGTGCGGTGCCGGGAATCCCTTCTCTCCCGATAGCCCTAACAACCCTTACGGAACGGGCTGGAAGATAGTCGGAGACGACTAACGTTAGTTATGGGACCCAGTGAAAGGGGGACCCCCCTTTCACTGTTTACAAGACATGGAAACGTGGATTATTTTTTTATCTCGCCGATGGGTAACACAATCCTACCGTGGGACTCATTCAACACTTCCGCCATGGCCAGATAGCACGCCGAAAGTCCGCAGATAATGCCTTCCCAACCGGCGAGTACCCCGATACCGGAACCCCCCGTCCAATCCCGGATGGCCAGAAGCCAGAACAAGATCGTCAGGCTCAAGAATACAAATTGGATCGCCCGGTTCTTTCCAAAAGTTCCGAACCACATAAAAAAGGTAAAAAGTCCCCACATAAAGAAATACCAGCCCATATATGCCGCTGGAGTACCCGGTAAGCCAAAATAAATACCAAGCTACACCAGAACAGCCCATAGATAAGTTGAATGGTAAAAGGGGTTCTCTTGATAACTTTTGCTTTGCCCTGCTTAAGTAATAACCTTGCTTTTGCAGGGTGACACGGCATAAGAGGTTTGCCATGTCTGTTAATTACATAGGCTAACATATAGCCCTCCTTTCTCTCTCCGAAGAGTGAACTTGCTACTGAACTTGCTACAATTTAGTAGACAAAAAGATAAGGCAACTATAAAAATAAGTAGAGATGTGAATAAAAATGATTAAAAGAAGAGTTTACACAAAACAATTTAAAATTGAAGCAGTAGAACATACTTTAGATTCTACAGATTTAGGAGTTTCATACCATTTATTATGCAAATGGAGGAGCGAGACATATTAAAAAAAGCTTTGGCCATTTTTTCACAAAATCCACGGAGAAATATAATTTCATGAAATATTATAAAAATAAATATTCTTTTGAAAAAATGTGCCAGATACTAAAAGTGGTTATAAATCAAGAGTAGATGCCAGAATGGAGATCTTTGAATATATAGAATGTTTTTATTATCTCTAAGAGGCTTCATTCTGCTCCTGGATATAATAGCCCAAAAGAATATTTAGAAAGATATTATAGAGGTTATTTCAAATGTGCTTAACTTTGTGTGGAAAAAATTGTTGCAATTCCACAATTAGCCAACCAACCCTGAATATGTTATTAAAGGTATTAATACCGTTATTATTAATCCTCTCTTGATTTCTAATTTTGCCAGATTGTCTTTGCGCAAAACTAAAACAGAAAACTACTTTCTCTGAACTCACCCGTATATGTAATGTCTTTACTACTACGTTAAAACATATATATTTTCTGTATTTCTTCTGTATAATTTCCTTTTTCATCGTAAATAAAAAGCGGAGGTTCAACCTTCAATGTCACCCTGCCCCCTTTTACCGCTTCAATCAAAACCATCTTTGCTGCTGTACCTTCTTTTGAGTGAACAAAACGAATTCTTTTAATCTCAAGGTTGTGTTTACTCATTATCCTGATGATATCTATCAATCTTTCAGGAAGATGAATCATATATAGGCGTCCTCTATGTCTTAAAACTTTCTGTGCAATTTTTGTAATATCTAACACAGTAAGACTAATTTCATGCCTTGCTAATGCTCTCTTTTCATGTGGGCTTAGTTTCCCTGTCCCTGGGATTCGAAAAGGAGGATTTGACACTACAATGTCAAAATCTGTCTCATTAAACTCTTTTGCATCCATACATATAACTCTTGAACGACTATCAAGATTATTGAGTTTCACATTATTTTTTGCAAGTTCTGCAAGTTCTGACTGAATTTCAATTAAAGTGATATTTGCTTCTGGATAGCTTTTTGCAAGAATGATTCCAATAATTCCTGTTCCTGCACCAATATCCAGGGCTTTACTAAATCTTTTCAAATTAATAAAGTGAGCAAGAATCAAAGCATCAATACTGAATCTGTAGCCTTCTATTGGTTGACAAATTTTAAGACTTCCTATTGAATCAACTGTATAATCCATGAATAATTCTCCTCTTCGTTGTCAGAACACTGTCTTAAAAATAGTATTTTACTATACTCTGTACAAATATTTTTAAGGCTGTTTCTATTTGAATAATTTAGCATCCACATTCTCGTGACTTCAGTCATGAGTAAGGATGCTATAGCCTATGTTAATTATAGTATAGCCTTATACTTATATAAATACTTGATTTTTACTTATACATATGTTACTCCTATAAGTAGGAGGTAACACATGGCACAAGTACATTATGGACGTGGTTATGTCTATTCTATTCAATATCATATAGTGTGGTGTACAAAATACAGGCACAAGATATTAAGTGATAAAATAGAACAAACTTTAGTAGAATTGCTATATAAAATTTCTACAGAAAATGGGTTTGTTATACAAGAAATCAATGGAGATTTAGACCATATACATTTACTTATAGAATGTAATCCACAGCACTATATACCAGATATTATTAAGGCATTAAAAGGTGTAAGTGCAAGGTTATTGTTTAAACAATACCCGGAATTAAAGAAACAACTCTGGGGCGGACATTTATGGAATCCATCTTATTTCGTAGCAACTGTTAGTGACAATACTGAAGAACAAATAAGAAACTATATTAATTCTCAAAAAGAAAGGTAGGTAAATATATCCATATGTTAAAAGCATACAAATATCGTTTATATCCTGACGAAGAACAAAAAATACAATTATCTAAAACTTTTGGTTGTGTCAGGTTTGTGTATAATTATTATCTTGCTAAAAGGATAGAATTATATAAAACAAAACAAAAATTCATGTCTAAGATAGATTGTAATAATCATTGTAATAAAGAACTAAAAAACGAATTTGTATGGCTTAAAGAAGTAGATAAATTTGCCTTAACTAATGCTATTTATGATCTGGATAATGCTTTTCAAAAGTTTTTTAAAGAACATTCTGGATTTCCTGATTTTAAACGCAAAAAATCATATAGATATAGTTATACAACTAATTTTACCAATGGAAATATAGAAGTAGACTTTGATAATAATAAAATAAAACTTCCGAAACTTAAATGGGTAAAATGTAAGATACACAGGAAGTTTAATGGGAAAATAAAATCAGCTACAATAAGTCAAGTACCAAGCGGGAAATATTTTGTATCTATATTAGTTGATACAGAAATAAAACAATTACCACAAAATAATAATGTATATGCTTTTGATTTAGGGTTAAAAGAATTTCTAATAGATACTCATGGTAACCACATAGAAGATCCTAAAGCAATTTCAAAATATGAAAACAAATTAGCAAAACTACAAAGGCAAATCGCTAAAAAGAAAAAAGGAGGTAAAAACTGGAACAAGCAAAGAATTAAAATAGCAAGGTTGTATGAAAAAATAAGCAATATCAGAAAGGATTTTCAGCATAAGTTATCTTCAAAGATTATTAACAAAAATCAAGTAATAATCAGCGAAGATTTAAATGTAAGTGGTATGATAAAAAATCCTCACATTGCTAAAAGAATATCAGATGTAGCATGGAGTGAATTTTGCAGGCAACTGGAATATAAAGCAATGTGGTATGGAAGGACGTATCATAAGATTAGCAGATGGTTTGCTTCATCTCAAACATGTTCCGAATGTGGGCATATAAACAAAGATGTAAAATTATTGTCAATAAGAGAATGGGTTTGCAGTAATTGTGGTACTATTCATCAAAGAGATGAAAACGCTGCTAAAAATATACTTAATCAAGGATTAAGAGAATTAAACATGGTACAAAGTACGGTAGGAACTACCGGAATTAAGACGCCTGTGGAGTTAGTAGGTTACGAGGACGACGAAGCAGGAAATTCTAATCGTGAGGTTAGAAGCCTACGACTTTAGTCGTGGGAGGTTCACGTTTTCTGACAAAAAACATGTGATAAAATAATAAATGAGTATTAAGAAAGCTCTGAAAAAAGAGATTGAAGAACTTTCTTTTCTTATCGATTCAAGTAATGAATTTTATAATCTCTCAATAACATCGTTTGCTCTTTTTTTGTCGCACCAACAAAATAAATTTATTGTATTTGAAGAAAATGAAGACCAGGCATACAAACTTTATATAAGTTTAAAAAATTTTTTAGAATTTTTTAATTTACCTGATAACATAGTCTTTTTACCCTCGAATGAAACAGAAAGAATGGTTGCTATCTTTAAAATTCTTCACAGTGAAAATAAAAAAATAATCACAACATATGAAGCAGCCAGAATATCTCCTGATACAAAATGTATCTTTTTAAACCTGAAAAAAGGAAACATTGTAGAGAGAGAAATTCTTAAAAACCGACTTCTAAGTTCAGGATACAATGAAGTTGAAATGGTTGCTCAGGAAGGAGAATTTTCTCATCATGGATGGGTCTTTGATATATGGGGACTTGGTGAAGAATATCCTGCCAGAGTTGAGTTTTTTGGAGATGAAATAGAGGGAATAAAACTTTTTTATCCTGATACTCAACGTTCATTTAAGGATATAAATGATATATGGATAATACCCGCCTCAGAAAAAGAACCGACCACTGATTTACTTGATTTACTCAACTTCGATATAGTTTTCACAACTGACAAGAATTTTGAAAACGAAAAATTTATTGTTAAAAAATTATCTCATTTACCTTTTCAGTTCTCTAATCAGGCAGTCGATACAGGAGATAAAACGTTGTATGGAATGGGAATTTTACCAAATGAAAGAAAAACCATTTTTGATTTTCCCAGAAATTTAAAAAAATTAGACATTCCGATAATCTTTTCTGTTAGTTCTCGAGGAAAAGCTGAAACAATAAAGGAAGCTCTTTTTTCTCATGACATTATTGCTCCAATAATTAATAAAACTGATATCGGAATATATTCTGGTAAATATGTGATCACAATATCTGATCTTCAGGAAGGATTGTACAGAGAAAACCTGATTATACTCACAGACTTTGAATTATTCGCTGAAAAACCATTTAAAAAGAAAAAAACAGCTGTCCAGAAAATCCCGGTTGACGGACTTGAGATAAATGAAGGTGATTATGTAGTTCATAAAGACCATGGAATAGGAATTTTTCGTGGAATAAGAAGGCAGAAATATGAGGGTACTGAAGAAGATGTACTTGTTCTTGAATACAAGGACAACGATATCCTTTATCTTCCGATATGGGGAATTGAAAAGATTTACAGATATTCTGCAAAAGAAGGTTTTATTCCTCCTATAGATAAATTAGGCAATAATCGTTGGCAGAAAACAAAGGAAAGAGAAAGAAAAAAAATACACGATATTGCGGATAAACTTATAACGCTTTATGCTCAAAGAAAAACTCCCCGAGATTTTGTTTATACTGAAGATACTGATGTGCATAAAAATTTCGATGAATTCTTCCCATATGAGGAAACTGAGGACCAGCAGAAAGCGATTGAAGAAATTCTGAAGAAAATGAGAAACTCTTATCCTATGGAAGTTCTTCTCTGTGGAGATGCAGGATATGGTAAAACAGAAGTTGCAATGAGAACAGCATTCAGAACGGTTTATGATGGTAAACAGGTTGCCATACTTGTTCCAACAACCCTTTTGTGCGAACAGCATTACAGAGTATTTAAAAAAAGATTTGAAGCATTCCCTGTAAGAATAGAATATTTGAGTAGATTTCGCTCTGAAAAAGAGATAAAAAAAATTATCGAAGATACAAAACTGGGAAAGGTTGATATTCTTATAGGAACGCATATGCTTATTTTAAAAGAGGTTGAATTTTTCGATCTTGGACTTTTAATTATTGATGAGGAACAGAAATTCGGTGTAATTCATAAAGAAAAAATAAAAGAAAAATATCCAAAAGTTGATCTCCTTACAATAACTGCTACACCTATTCCAAGAACACTTCAGATAGGCTTAAGCGGATTATGGGATATCTTTACTATACAGACTCCACCAAGGGAAAGACTTGCAATTAAAACATTTATTATTCAAAAAAATGAAGCTATAATTAAACAGGCTATTGAAAGAGAACTCCAGAGAGGTGGCCAGGTATACTTTCTTCACAACCGAATACATGACATAGAATTGGTCCATTCTAAACTCCAACAACTTGTTCCTTCTGCTCGTATTGCAATTGCGCATGGAAAAATGAAAGAGAAAGTGCTCGATAAGGTAATGCTTGATTTTATTGATGGGAAAATTGATGTCTTATTATGTACTTCTATTATAGCTGCAGGTATAGACATATCTAATGTAAACACAATTATAATTGATCAGGCTCATATGTTTGGATTGAGTGATCTCTATCAAATAAGAGGAAGAGTTGGGAGGTCATCAAGACAGGCTCATGCATATCTGATAATTCCCGGAGAAGAAGAGCTCACTGAAAATACAAAAAAAAGGATGAAAGCTATTCAGGAAATGAGTTATCTTGGAGCAGGATTTCACATTGCTTTAAAAGACTTAGAAATAAGAGGAGCTGGAGAGCTTCTTGGTGTTGAACAATCTGGAATAAACAGATTGGGATTTGACCTCTACATAGAAATGCTTAATGAAGCTGTGAAAGAGCTAAAAGGCGAAGCCTTGCCTTCTATTAAACTTCCTGAAATTAAATTTTCAGTTCAGGCATTTATACCAGAAGAATATATAAAAGAAACTTCTATGCGGATAAGAATATATAGAAAACTGAGTCAGATTTCTGAAGAATCTGATATAGACAGAACTTATTCAGAACTTTTTGATAGATTTGGAAGGCTTCCTGAGGAAGTTGAAAATCTATTTAAAATTACACGTGTAAGGATACTTGCTTCAAAAATTAAGGCTTTACAGATTAAACAGAAAAAAGAAACATTCAGATTTACAATGGAAGAAAATCTTGATAATAATTTTGTTCCACAATTAATAAATATTTTGACAGGATTTAAAAAGAAAGATATTATAAAAAAGTTGAAATTTTATGAAGATGGTTTTGAAATTTCTGCTCATGATTTTGATGAATTAATTTTATTGATTAAACGAATAGTTGCAAAGTTAGAAGATCAAAAATGATATACTATTAAAATTATGAAGATTAAAAGTTTTATCTTATTATTACTGCTCTTAACTGTTATTGCCTGTACACCTGAAGAAACGGTAAGAAAAATGAATGAATCCGATTTTCATAAAGAGATGGGATTTGCATACTATATTGAAAAAAAATATCAAAATGCGTATTCTGAATTCCACAAAGCTATAGAGGTTGATCAAAATAACAAAGATGCTCTTCATGGACTGGCACTTGTTCATATGGAGTTTCAGGAATATGAGATGGCAAGAGACTTATTTTTAAGAACTTTATCAATAGATCCCAACTATGCTGATGCATGGTTTAATCTTGGTATATGCTATCAAAAACTAAATAATCACAAGGAAGCGATTGATGCTTTCAATAAAGCATTAAGTAATCCGGTTTTTGTTACTCAAGACAAGGCATATTTTGGAAAAGGATTGTCTTTTTACAGACTCGGTCAATATGAAGATGCAAAACAATCGTTTGATAAAGCAATAAAACGAAATTTTCTTTTAATTCCAGCTCATCTATATATGGCTCTTACATATCAAAAACTTAATGCATATTCAGAAGCAGCCAAAACACTGCATAATGCCATTAAAGTTGATCCATCATTAAAAGGAGATACAGCAAAATTTATAAAAAATCTCGAAGCTGATCTCAAAACAGGTGATGCAAATATGTCAAAAGAGGATATCCTCGACCTTATTGAAATACTAAAATACTAAAAAATGGCAAAAGGCACCATTGTAAAAGCTGCTGGAGCAATCTCTTTAGCAACTTCTCTAAGCAGAATCCTTGGTTATATTAAGGATATGATTCTCGCAAAATACTTTGGAGCCACAGGAATCAGTGATGTTTTCTTTGTTGCTTTTCGTATACCGAATCTATTGAGAGAACTTTTTGCTGAAGGCTCTATGTCATCAGCTGTTATTCCTGTTTTAAAAGAATATCAAATTAAGGAAAGTGCTGAAGAATCTAAGAAAATTGTAAAAAGCCTGTTCACCTTTATCATGATTGTTGTAGGTGGAATAACCATGTTAGGAATCATTTTCAGTCCTCTTATTGTGAAAGTAATTGCACCAGGGTTTATTGAAAATTATCAAAAATTTGAACTTACAGTTTTACTTACAAAAATAATGTTTCCATTTTTACTGTTTGTAAGTTTTGCAGCACTCACAATGGGTACACTTAATACACAGAATATATTCTTTGTACCTGCCCTTGCACCATGTTTTTTAAACATTACCATAATTGTTTTTGTTGTTGGTTTTAGTTCATTTTTTTTTAATCCTATAGTCTCAGTTGCAGTTGGTGTTACCTGTGGTGGAATTTTTCAGTGGATTGTCCAGCTACCTTCATTTTATAAGAATAATTTCAAACTTGGTTTTGCTTTGTTTCATCCCGCAATGAAAAAGATTGTTATTCTTGTTATTCCAACCACTATAGCCATGGCAGTCAATCAAATAAACATCTTTGTCAGTACAATTATCGCAAGTTTTCTTCCTGAAGGCAGTGTCACATATCTTTACTACTCCATGAGACTTATACAGCTACCAATAGGAATTTTTGGAGTTGCTATTGGCATGGCAGTTCTTCCTGCTCTTTCTCAACATATAGCAGAAGGTAAACGGGATTTGCTCACAAACGATTTTATATTTTCTTTGAAATTTCTATTGTTTCTTACTATTCCTTCAACTATTGGATTGATGATGCTTAAAGAACCCATTGTAAATACATTATTTCAAAGAGGAGCTTTTGATCTAACTGCTACTGTTAAAACATCTTCAGCATTACTGTTTTACAGTATAGGAATTCTTGGTACTGTGGGTTCAAAAATAATCACTGCAACTTTTTATTCTCTACAGGACACAAAAACTCCTGTAATCTGTGCTATTTCTGGTATGGTTATAAATATTATTTTTTCAATTTTATTAATGCAATCAATGAAGCATAATGGATTAGCCCTTGCCTATTCTCTTGCTGCAACTACCCAGCTTTTAATGCTTGGAAGTTTTTTGAAGAAACAGGTCCCGGAAATTTCATTTTCCTCCATTATTCCATCTTTTATGAAAAGCACTATTGCATCACTTATAAGCATAGGCATCGCTAAATTAATATGTCAGTTGAACCCTGACATCTGGTCTCACGGTGAGAAAATGCTATTAAAATTTTTCTATCTTGGTACTGTTATCATAATAGCGATATTCTTATATCTTCTTCTTTGCTATTTGATGAAACATGAAGAACTGGGTTATATTTTAAAAAAGAGAAGGAGAGAAAAATGAATATAAAAAAATTTGAAGTGGGTCCTTTATTTGAAAATTGCTATGCCATATATGATGAAAATGCAAAGCAGGCAATAATAATAGACCCTGGAGATGAGCCAGATTTAATGCTAGATTTTTTAAAAGAAAATGATTTAAATGTTAAATATATCATCTGCACACATGGTCATTTTGACCATATTGGTGCTGTAAAAGAAATAAAAGAAGAAACAGGCGCTTTAATCCTTTTACATGAAAAAGACCTTGAAATATATAGAAAATCTCCTGAAGTGGCAGTTCAATTTTTCGGCATTGCCATTGACCCTCAGCCAGAACCTGATAGGCTTATTCAAGATGGCGAAAATATAAAATTTAATGATGCAATATTACAGATTATTCATACTCCAGGGCATTCTCCGGGAAGTATCTGTATTTATATGAATGGAAATTTATTTACCGGAGATACACTTTTTGCAGGTTCAGTGGGAAGAACAGATATATTAGGAGGAAGTATGAAAGAATTGCTCGATTCACTAAAAAAAATATCTTCTTTACCAGGAGAAACTGTTGTGTTTCCAGGGCACGGACCTAAAACAAAATTGGAGATTGAAATCAAAACAAATCCTTTTTATCATGAAGTTGTATAAAATATTTATTTTTATAATTTGTATTCTGCTTTTGTCTTGCGATAAAAATTCACAAAATGAGAACATTAAAAACAAGCTTGAAGAAATTAGTGGAAAACCTATTATAATCGGCATACTTGCTGAGGAGTCTCCTAAAGTAATTTATGAAAAACTTTATCCACTTAAAAAATTTATATCACAGAGCATCAAAAGACCAGTATTAATTGAGATTGCAAAAGATTTTAAAGATTTAGAGAATAAAATCAGAGAAAACAAAGTTAATCTACTTATTATTGATCCAGCCACATATTGCGAGCTTAAATGGTCTATGAAGAAGCAAATTTTTCCTCTCCTAAAACCAGAAGGAGAAATAGCAGAGATACGAAGTGTTTTTGTTACCAAACAGGGTAAAAATATAGATAAAATTTTTGATTCTCTCGGCAAAAAACTTGCATTAGGAGATGAAAAATCCTCATTCAGTTATCTGATACCTCTTTCAATGTTAAGAGATGTTGATATTTCTATTAAAGATTTTAAATCTGTTGATATGTTACAAAAAGAGAAGAAAATAGCTCTTTCTGTTCTTATCGGAGAACATGATATAGGAGCCATGAGTGAAATAACAGCTAATACATACCTAAAAGATGGGCTTAAAATAATAAGATACTCCGAACCAACTCCGAGATTTTTAATTGCCTATATTAACAATTTTCAACAACAGGAAGTTCAAACAATCAAAAATACTATTCTAGGTCAGATAGATAAACAAGTTTTAATATCTATAGGTGTTGAAAAATTTGTTCAGGCTGAAGACAGAGATTTTGATTATATTAGAGTACTTATTAGAAATCTGAAAGGCAAAGATTATATTGAATATGGCCCAAAAACAATAAAAGTTGCCATACTTCCACTTTACAGTCCATTAACAATCTATAAGCGATATGATCCTTTAATGAGATACCTCTCAGAGAAAACAGGCTATGAGTTCAAGCTGGTAATACCAAAAAACTTTGAAGAGTTTATAAAAATTGTCAGTGAAGGTAAAGTTCACTTTTCATATCAGAATCCGTATGTTTTTTCTATTGTTTCAAAACAATATCCTATTAAGGTTCTTACAATAACTGCAGGTGAGGATTGTACATCTGATGAAGGGATCTGCGGAGGGGAAAGATATAGAGGAGTGATTATTACAAAAAAAGATAACAATATTCATAAAATAGAAGATCTTAAAGGCAAAAAAATTATGATAGTTTCTCCTACATCTGCTGGTGGTTTTCTTTCACAGAAAATCTACCTTGAAAAAAGAGGATTTAATATTAACAAGGATTTTCAGCTTATAGATGCCAAGAGACAGGAAAAAGTAATAATTGGAGTTTATAAGCAGGAAGCTGAAGCAGGTTTTATAAGAGAAGCAGCCTTAAGCGTATGGTCAGATGAGGTTGATCTATCAAAGATAAAAATTCTTGATTATGGAGAGTATCTTCCAAACTGGCCATTTGCAGTTGTAAATAATAATGCATCAGATTTAACAATGAAAGTTAAAAAATTACTTACACAATTGGACGACCCGTTCATATTAAAAAAAGCAAGAATTAAAAGTTTTAAAGAAGCTACAGATGAAGATATTACAACTCTTAAAAAACTCAGTGATTAGAGAGTTATCACAAAAAATTAAAAGACTTAGTATTGGGAAAAAAATCTTTTTTTCTTTTTTAACTCTTTTTTTAATATTAATGGTGGCTATTAATTTACTTATACTGAATTATCAAAAAAAATCCCTTAAAACCCAAGTTAATAAAAATATAAATCTGTTGATAGAAAATTTATCAAAGGATGCTATAGATAACCTTATATTTTTTGATCCTCTGGCAATTGACGAAAAAATAACACTTGTTATGAATAATCCAGGTATAGACTATATTATGATAACAGATAAAAATGGAAGAATAATCGGCCATAGTAATAAAAAAGAACTCGGTAGTTTTATAAAAATAACAGATGATATTTTTAGAAAGTGGCAGTCTATTGATAACAGTGAAGTAAGACATTTAAATATTCCGATTCTTGCTGGAGATACATTTATTGGGGTTTTAAGGGTGGGGATTTCAGAGGAAAAAATAAATCAATATGTCACAGAAGCCACTAAAAACCTAAGAAATTACATTTTTATACTCAGTATATTAACACTTGGACTTACTGTATTTATATCTTTTAAACTTTCAAAAACATTAATAAAACCTCTTCAAAAGCTTAAAGATAAAATGTCGAATATTCAAACAGACAGACTTGAACTTTGTCATAACGAATCTATTGTTCTTTGTAAAGATATTTGGAAATGTGACAAAACTGACTGTTTTGCTTATGGTAAGGAAAGATGCTGGTTCATAAAAGAAGCAAGAGAATCTTGTAAAAATGTTAATAATATAGATTGTAAAAACTGTTTTGTATATAAAACTTCCTGTGGTGATGAAATTGGATATTTAATTGAAGCATTTAATGAAATGATTTTAAAACTGAAAAAATCTTTTGAAGAACTCGATAAAGCTACAAAGGAAAAACTAAAACTGGAAAAATCCTCTGCTATGGCAGAAATGGCAATGACTGTTGCACATGAAATCAAAAACCCTTTAAATTCTATAAAAGCTGCTTCATCTTATCTTAAAACAAATTTTAAAGGAGAGGTTTTAAAAGAATTTCTCTCAATAATTGATAAAGAAGCAGAACGTCTCAATGAACTTATCAGTAGTTTCCTTTCCTATGCAAGACCTGTTCCTTTGAATTTAACAAGGGGAGATATTAATAATGCCTTATATGATGTAATAAAACTTGTTCAAACAGAAATTCAGGAAGATGGTAAGTTTCTCAATATAAACTTCGACAAATCCATTCCTCAGTTTTATTTTGATCATCATCAACTAAAACAGGCTGTCTTAAATCTATTAGTAAATTCTATGGATGCTACTGGGAAAGGAGATTCAATTTCAGTAATTACTGAAAAAATTGATAAACTAGTAAGAATAACAATAAAAGATACAGGCACAGGAATCCCTGAAGAATTAGTGAATAAAATATTTGAACCATTTTTTACCACAAAAACAACTGGATCAGGACTGGGACTTGCCTGTGTTGAAAGAATCGTAAAAGATCATGGTGGAAGTATTGTTATGAACAATAAAAATCGGCAGGGAACAGAGTTTAATATTGAATTACCTATCAAACTATGAATAAAATAGCAAAAATATTATATGTAGATGATGAAGTAAGTGCGCTTAAAGTTCTATCAGCTATCATTAAAAAAGCAGGATTTGATGTCATAACAGCTTCTACTGCCGAAGAAGCCATATCTCTTCTGAAGAAAACAGAGGTAAATAGCATTATTCTTGATTATCGTTTACCGGGTATGGATGGGATAGATATGCTCAAATGGTTAAAGCAAGAAGGAATCAAAGTCCCTACAGTAATGCTTACTGCTTATGGAACAATTGAAAAGGCAGTTGAAGCAATGAAGTTAGGAGCATATCACTATTTAATAAAACCTGTTGATCCTGAACTTTTAATTAATGTTATAAATGAAGCTATAAATAAGTACTCTCTTTATTCGCAAGATGTTTTATCCACACAATTGCAGCATAATTTTCCTGAAATTATAGGAAAAAGCAAAGCAATGGAAGAAATATTTTACATTATGGAGATGGTTTCAGAAACCAATGCAAATGTTCTTATAACAGGAGAAACCGGAACAGGCAAGGAACTTGTAGCAAGAGCAATTCACAGAAAATCTACGAGGAGTTCAAAACCTTTTATAATTGTTGATTGTACAACAATTCCTGAAAATCTCATTGAAAGTGAGCTTTTTGGTCATGAAAAAGGTGCATTTACAGGTGCCACAGATAAAAAAATTGGTTTGATGGAATTTGCGGATGGAGGAACTGTTTTTCTTGATGAAGTTGGAGAGTTACCAATTTCTTTACAAAAAAAATTTTTACGCTTCCTTCAGGAAAAGGAATTTCAGCGGATAGGAGGAACTTCAAGAATAAAAGTTGATGTAAGAATTATATCAGCCACAAACAGAAATCTCGAAAAAGATGTGAAAGAAAATATATTCAGAGAAGACCTATACTGGAGACTAAATGTGGTAAGAATAAATCTACCATCCTTAAAAGAAAGAAAGGATGATATACCACTTCTGGTTAATCATTTTCTTAAAAAGTTTGCAAAAGAAAACAATAAACCAATTCCTCAGCTTGAGCCTGAAGTTATGGATGCTTTGATATCTTATGATTGGCCAGGTAATATTCGAGAGCTTGCTAATGTTATTGAAAGAGCTATAGTACTTTCTGCATCTGGCATTATATCCATGAAGTATTTACCGAAAAGAATACAGGAAAAAACTGGATGGGCAATACCTGCAGAAAATAGTTTCAATCTCATTGAACTTGAAAAATCAATTATTCTTAAAGCATTAAATTCAACAGGCTGGAACCAAACAAAAGCTGCTGAAATTCTTGGAATTTCTCGTAAACAACTTCGTACAAAAATGAAACATCTTGGACTAATCTCCTCTTCTGAAGAAGAAGTCAATCCTCCTGGAACAACTAATCTTTAAAAATAGAGTATTGTCACTCTGTCAAGACTCATTGGTCTAAATTTATTTAATCTTATGACTAATTTCAATATTATTTAGCATTAATTATAGAAAGAGCCATCGATACATCTGCTATGTCTTTTTGTACACCTATTGATTTAAAAATTTCCAGAGCTTTGTTGAAATATTCCTTAGAAAGTTCTTTATTCCCTTGATCCAAGTGTAACCATCCAATATACTTATATGCGGTACCTTCCCATTCCTTATCTCCAAGTTGTTGAATTTTTTCCAGTCCATCAAATAAATATTTTTGAGCAATATCAAAGTCTTTCAATTTCCTGTAAGTATTACCCATATTAAGCTCAACATGTGCATAAGCGTGATAATCATTATTTTTTTCATAAATATCCAGAGATTTTTGAAGATATTCAATTGCGGTTTTAAAATCACCTTTAGCCGCATAAATCAAGGCAATGTTATTATAAGCAAAAGCTTTATATCGTTCACTGGATATAACAATTAAATATTCTTTATAGAAAGACAGGGCTTTTTCAAAATCACCTTTATTGTGAAAAATCTCTGCAATATTATTAATTGTTGCTGCTTCCATATCCCTTTCTTTAAGATTTCTGGCCAAGGAAAGCGATTTATTGTAATAAGAAAGAGCTTGCTCAACAGCACCTTTATTGTCATATGCAATCCCAAGCCAGTTATAGATATACATCAAATCAGAATATGATATAGCGTATTTTTCTGCTTGTTTTAAATTATCAATCGCTAGATTAAATTCTTCTCTAGAAAGATAAGCTCTTCCAAGACACACATACACAAGATGGTTTACAGGATAAAGCTTTACCGCTTTCTGTCCTTCAGAAATAGCTTGTTCATAGTTCTGTGTATTAAGATAATTAAAGCACTCCTGAAGTTCATCAACAGCAAAGACATTTTCTTTAAGTAAAAAGACAATAAAAACTGTTAAAAAAATCTGAACATATTTTGCCATCACATACTTAGGATTCCCCAGTTATTATGCAATATTTAATTATAACATTATTTTTTGCTTCTTTGTTTTACAGCCTTTATAACTGGAAACTCTCCATAATATGGAATATATCTTTTTATTTGTGTTCATTATTTACAATGAGTTAAGATATGAAATTGGCATCTTAATAATAAGATATAGCAAAATATTTGAAGTGATAAAAATCAAAGAAACCCAAAAAAGCAAGAAAAATTTTTAATATAAATGAAATGAATAATATGCGTATAATATTAATTCTTGTTCTTCTAGTTATCGTTTTAATAGCAGTTGCTTATCGAAGTCTGTTAACCTTTCTATTTATTCTGATTGGAGGATTTATTATTATCAGGTTAATTTCAAAAGAAAGTTATACAATCCGTTGTCCAAACTGCAATTTTAAAGGTATTGCAAAAAAAAACTATGAAGGGTTCATCAGATGCTGAGTTATTACTCTGGATATGCTTTATTTTACCTGGAATATTATATTCTACATGGAGGCTTACAACAAGCAGAGTTAGATGTCCTCAATGTGGATATGAGTACGTAAACAGGTTTTTATGATAAAAAACTCTTAAAATAGAGCACAACTTTGCTTGCACTAAAGCCATAGATCTTAGTATTATAAACTTATGAGACTCATTGGAGTAATAAAATGTTTTTTAATAGCATTAATTTTACCTTTAAATTTATATGCCATCACCCTAGAAAAATGCAATGAGCAGGATATAAAGGGTATTTACAATTTTATTATTTATTCAAATACATACGATCATGATCTTGAAACATTTATAGTTCTTGATAGAGTTGATGATAACATTGATATTATTCCATACGCACCTGAATTTAAATATATGATTATCAAAAATGTAAATGAGAAATCAGCATTACAGACAGCAAACGAAATTTTAAAGAACTCTCTTTCTGTAAGTGCAATGAAATGTTCAATAATCAAGGATGAAGACAATATTATTGGCTATGAATTGAAATCGATATATTTTCCATGGGTGTATGGAGTGTTAGAACCTGTTCAAACAGTGTACAAGAAAAAGGATAATACTGTTGAGATTTTTGTTACACTTAATCCACACGTTCAAAAACAGATTGACACTAATGGATTACCAGGTCAAAACTAGCTCTTTTCTAAATAAGTTCTTAATTTGTATAACCGGTTTTATTCAGAATTAAGCTCTTATAAAAAGTGCTGTTTTTATATTAGAGAATCAGTTATTGCAAATTTATAATATGTTACCGTCCATAATATCTATAAATTTTTTTGTGTTTATAAAAGCCATCTCCATAATAATTTTTTTGATAAGGACCCTGAATATATAAATTTCGATTGTGATAATCAAAATTACGCATAACGCCATCTCTATTTGAATCTTTAAACATTTCCTTATAATGTCTGTAGTTAGTACTCCTGTGGTCCCTATAAGGGCCAATAGGTTTGGGTTTGGGGTTGTAACCGCGATCAAATGCCATTACAGAGGATGCAAAAAGAATTAAACACAGAAAAATTATTAATTTTTTCATCTTATACCTCCTCACTGATTAAAAAACCTTAAAATTTTTTCTACGTAACTGTTCTTTTCTTATTATATTATATTATATATTATAAACATAAATTAATTGATACTGATGTTGTATGGTCAAAAATTCAGATTGACAAATGATCTTAATTATTCTTCTGTCAAAAACTTGATATCTTATTCCATATTGATCGTTTCTTGAAAGAAGTAGTGTTTATTTAAAAACGTGAAAAATATAAAGAAAAATTATAAGACATTAAAATTCATTCGCTAACTAATCATTAGTTTTTTCATATCACTTCTTCACTTTAAAGAATTTTAAAACTTTAACAAAAAATAACGGTACGAAGAATATTGTAATAAATGTTCCTGCAATAACTCCACCTTCAATCGCTACTCCAATAGCATTCATTGCTCCTGCTCCTGCACTCCTTGATATTGCAAGTGGCAATACTCCAAATATCAAAGCAAGTGATGTCATAACAACTGGTCTGTATCTTATACTTGCTGCTTCAACAGAAGCCTTGTATAAATCTTCTCCCTGATGCATCTTGTCACGGGCAAACTGTATGATAAGTATTGCATTCTTGGATGACAGTCCCATTGTTACAAGAAATCCTATCTGAAAGTAAACATCATTCTTAAAACCAAGTAACCACGTTGCCACTGCAGTACCAAATATGCCAAATGGTAACAAAATCAGATTCGTAATAGGAATTGTCCAGCTTTCATATAAAGCTGCAAGTGCTAGAAATATCATAAACAATGAAAAACCATAAAGTAACGGTGCCTGCCCTGTTGCAAGTCTTTCCTGATAGGAAAGCCCTGTCCAGTCAAACCCTATCCCCTGTGGTAGCTTTGATACAATCTCTTCCATTGCCTTCATTGCCTCACCTGAACTTCTTCCCTCAGCTGGTTCACCCCATATATTTATGGATGGAAAAGCATTATATCGTTCAAGCCTCGGTGATCCATAAATCCATTTCCCACTGGCTAGAGATGAAAACGGTGTCATCTTTCCATCCTTATTGCGAACA